>CAYTRA010000179.1:0-5886 GCA_964439675.1 uncultured Dehalococcoidaceae bacterium | reverse complement strand
CGGCCAGAGGCCTCGAAGGCGGGCGCCCAGACGTAGCGGCCGTCTCGACTCGCGTGGACAGACTGCGCGCTGCCGAGGATCAGGAGGCGTACCTCGAACCCCGGCGTCACCACCTCCGCGCACGTCTGGTCCGGAACCGCCACGCCGAGGCACGCCGACGGCCAGGCCTGCTCCTGGATGCCCTCGAACGTGATCGACGTCTCGGGATACCCCGTCCACTCCGCCAGCCGGCTAATCGCCTCGCCCACCACCCGCTCCCGCATCGCCGCGTCGTCCTCCGGCGTCGAGGCCGGGCCGCCGGGCATCGGCGTCTCGGTGGCTGTCGAGGGGAACGTGGGGAGCGGCCTCGGCGTGCCGGTCGTCGGCGCGACCACCCCGCCGTCGTCGAAGGGGCTGCGCGGCGGCGGCTCAGAGTCAGCGCACGCGCCGAGGACGCACGCGACCGCGAGGAGCATCAAGACCAGGCGACGTCCTCTCGAGTGTGATGAGCGCACCTGTCGTTTCCCCTCCACGGGCCGTCGCGGGCTTGGGCCTTGCGTCCGGGTTCGATATGCTCCGTCGGGAAGGCGCTTGTTTCCCCGCGCCCTGGCGCGCCAGCGCACGGCCGGCCGGCCCTCCCACCGTACCCCGAACGACGAGCACTTCACCGAGTGCGCTCACCGGAGTTCCACATGCCCGTGGTCGTAGTCATTGGTGGCCAGTGGGGCGACGAGGGCAAGGGCCGCGTCGTCGACTTCCACTCGCAGTACTGCTCTGTCATCGCCCGCTACTCGGCGGGCAACAACGCCGGTCACACCATCATCAATGACGCGGGGAAGTTCGCCCTGCACCTGGTCCCCGCCGGCATCTTCCGCGCCGACAAGGCCTGCATCATCGGCAACGGCGTGGTCATCGACCCCGCGAAACTCCTCGAAGAGATCGCGATGCTCACGGAGCGCGGCGTCAGCACGGCGCGGCTGCTGATCAGCCAGCACGCCCACGTGATCATGCCCTGGCACCAGATCATTGATCGCGCAGAGGAGCGCCTGAAGGGCGAGCTCGCCATCGGCACTACCGGTACCGGCACCGGCCCCGCCTTCCACGACAAGGTGGGCCGGGTGGGGATCCGCGTCGCCGACCTCATGGACCGCGAGTTCTTCGAGTGGAAGCTCCGCAACACGCTGGAGTACAAGAACCGCATCCTCACCGGCCTCTACGACGAGCAGCCGCTGGAGTTCGACCCGATCTTCCGGGACTACGTGGACTACGGCGAGCAACTGCGCCCCTTCGTGGGCGACACCATCTCCTTCGTCCAGGACGCGGACGAACGCGGCGAGTTCATCCTGCTGGAGGGCGCGCAGGGTTCGCTGCTGGACCTGGACACGGGCACGTACCCGTACGTGACCTCCTCTGTGCCCGCCTCGGTAGCCGCCGGCGGCGCCATCGGCATTGGGCTCGGGCCCACCGCGATCCAGCGAGTGGTGGGGGTCTACAAGTCCTACCAGACCCGCGTCGGCAACGGCCCCATGCCCACGGAGATCTCCTCCGGCGCCGAGATGGAGATGCTGCGCGAGGGCCTGGGTGGCGCGGCCGGCACCGCCGAGTACGGCGTCACCACCGGCCGAGCGCGTCGCGTAGGCTGGTTCGATGGCGTGCTCGCGCGCTACACCGCCCGCCTCAACGGCGTCACCTCGGTGGCCCTCACGCGGTTGGATTCGCTGTCGGCGTTGGACAGCATCAAGGTCTGCGTCGCGTATGAGATGGACGGTCAGCGCATCAATACCCTGCCGCCCACCCTGGCAGGCATGGCTCGCGCGAAGCCCGTCTACGAGGAACTCCCCGGCTGGAACCAGGACGTCACCCACGTCCGCCACCTGGGCGACCTGCCCACCGAGGCCCGCCAGTACGTCCGCCGCATCGAACAGATGATCGGCGTGCCCGTGGACATGATCTCCGTCGGCCCGGAGCGCCACCAGGCGATCGTCACCCGCGACGTCTTCGGCGCCTCCATCGAGCCGTAGCGCGGACGCGACATCGAGGGCGCGCCGAGGGCAACCGAGAGCACGAGAGAGGACGGTCCATGGACACCACGATCTCGCTGATGCTGCACGTCACGGCCGCAGCGGTCCTCGTGGGGCCCCAGGTCCTGATGTTCCTCGCCGTCACCCCCGCCTCATGGCTCGTGGACGACGAACGCCTGAAGCGCGACATCCTTCGAGTGGTGGCGGGGCGCTTCGGCATGCTCGCCGGCGGCTCGCTGGTGGTGCTGCTGGCGACCGGCCTCTACCAGTTCTACTCGAAGGTGCCGGAGCACATCCAGGAATCGATGATGGACTACCGCTTCGGCATCATCTTCGTCGTGAAGATGACCCTGTTCACGGTGCTCCTGCTCCTCATCCTGTCGCACACCCTGTTCTTCTCGCGCCGCATCGCCCGGCTCTCGGACGCCGTCATCGCCGGCGAGGAGGACCCCGGGCGCCTGGAGTACGCGCGGATGCAGTCCTTCGGGTTCTCCGTCCTGCTGCTCATCATCTCCATCGCCGTCCTCTGGCTCGGTGTCACCCTGGGCCACGAGGAGTACTCCTACGTCCCGCGCGCATGACCAGCGCCCGCCGCACCGAGGGCAATGACCGCAAGCGGCGCGCGAAGCGCGCTGACCGCACCGAGCGGGAGGCGTACGCCGCGACGTTGCCGACCCTGCCGGACCTCCTGCGCCCCGGGCTAGACCTTGTCTTCGTCGGCATCAACCCCGGCGAGCGCTCCGCCGAGCGTGGCCACTACTACGGCCACCCCGGCAACGCCTTCTGGCGCCGCCTCTCCGCCTCCCCCCTCGTCACCCGCGAGGTCACCGCAGACGACGACGCCGCACTCCTCGACGAGGGCATCGGCTTCACCGACCTCGTGAAACGTGTGATCACGGACAGCAGCAGCATCAGCGGGCAGGAGTTCCGGGACGCCGTCCCCGCCTTCCTCGAACGCATCGAGTACGCCTCGCCGCGCGCGATCTGCTTCACCGCCGCGCGCCCCTTCCAGGCCGTTTACCCCGGCCACTGGCGCCCCCGCGCCTGGGGCCGCCAGCACGTCCCCCCGCTCACCGAGACCCTCCGCCATACCGAGGTCTGGGTCATGCCCTCCCCCTCCGGCCGCGCCGCCGCCTACCACAAAGACATCGACGCCGTCCTCGAGTCCCTCGCCCACTCCCTCCGCTCCCCCTCCCCAACGAGGGCAAGCGAGGGGCAGAGTGGTGCGACTTCTCCGACTCTGACCCCCTACCCCCTCGCGGGGGAGGGCTGGGGTGGGGGCAGAGTTCCCGACGGACAAGCACCTGAGGCGAACGCTGGACGCGAACCCTCCCTGACCCCCTCCCCCCTTGAGGGGGAGGGCTGGGGTGGGGGGGTGCTCCTCGACGGACAGAAGCGAACGACAGCCCCCGAAGCACGCCAACCTCAGGCCCCCTCCCCCCTCGCGGGGGAGGGTTGGGGAGAGGGGGCTCCGCCTCCCCCGAGCCACAGATCGAGAGGCGCAGCGTGACCTTCGACGACCCCCAGGACACCCGCTACCGCCCTCAGGACGACCTCCCCATCTTCAGCGAAGCCCTGGAGGAACACCTCGTCGCCGTCTCCCGAGGCGAAGCCCCCAACCGCGGCCGCTTCTGCGGCAATTGCTACACCCCCGTCGGCCCGAACACCCCTCGATGCCCCCACTGCGACGAGGACTTCGCGTCCGGCCGCAAGCCCGTGGACGCCGTCCCCGCCGAGGTCATGGACGCCCTTCGAGAGCAACGCAAGATCGAGGCGCGCTGGGTGAACGGCCTCGCGTACATCGGCCTGCTGATCGCGGTGGTCGGCGGCATCGTGTTCGTGCTCACCGTGCCGTTCCTGAAGGAACGGCTCCTCTACGCCACCATCGTCTACGCCGTCATCCTGCTCGTCGGCGGCCGCACCCTCGCGGGCGTCCTGGGCGGCTACTACGGCGACCGTCTCGGCTTCGAGCGCGCCCGCACCCGCACCCGCGAGAACTGGACCCGCCACGTCGAGGCCCGCGACCGGCAGGTGTCGAAGAAGAAGTAGCGGGGCAATCCACGGCTGCCAGTTCGGGCGCCCATCGAGGGCGGACGGGCAACCGAACTAACGCGACTCCGCCCGGATGACCCGCGCCGGCGCCCTAAGCCCTGACTGCGGCCCGCAGGTCGATCTCGTGGCGCGACAACTCCGCGTCGATCAGCGTGCACGTCGACTCCGAGGGCGGCACGAGCGGGAGGCGGCACGGGCCGACCTCGATGCCGACGCGGTTCACGGCGTACTTCACCGGGATCGGGTTGCTCTCCAGGAACAGCGCGTCCACCAGCGTCTGCATCCGGTGGTGCGCTCGAGCCGCCTCATCGATGCGTCCCGCCAGCACGTCGTCGATCATGCGGCGGATCTGCGCACCCACCAGGTGGGAGGCCACGCTCACCACGCCGTACCCGCCCAGGGCCATCACCGTCAGCGTGTCGCTGTCGTTGCCGGACCAGACTCGGAAGCCCTCCGGCGCCAGGTCGATGATCGCGCCGATCTGGTTGAGTTCGCCGCTGGCCTCCTTGATCCCCACGACGTTCGGGATCTCCGCCAGCCGCAGCGTCGTGGACACGGTCATGTTCAACCCCGTGCGGCCCGGCACGTTGTACAGCACGCACGGCAGCGAGGTGGCCCCCGCGATCGCGGCGAAGTGCTGGTACACCCCGTCCTGCGGCGGCTTGTTATAGGCGGGCACCGTCAGCAGCACGGCGTCCATGCCCTCGTGCTGGGCGCGCTCTGCGAGGCGGATCGAGCGGCGTGTGTCGGAGTTCGTTGCGCCGGCGATGACGGCCACGTCCGGCCCAACCGCCTCCTTCACCGCGCGCCACACTGCCACCGTCTCGTCCTCGTCGAGGGTGATCGCCTCGCCGGTGGAGCCGGTCGCGACGATGCCCTCGGTGCCAGAGGCGACCAGGGCGCGGGCCAGGATTCGAGTTTGTTCCAGGTCCACATCGCCGGTGGATGTCATCGGGGTGACCATTGCGGTCAGAAGGCGGCCAAGTTCCGCGGGCATGGAAGGGACTCCTGCTGTCGGCGGGAGCGTACGAGGTCCCGCCGGTGTGGCCTCGATCCGTCGCCGACGGCGAATACCCGAGGCCGGGCGCACAGTGTACGTGTTATGGGGACGCCCCGAGGGGGAGCGCCCCTAGCGCTTGAGCAGGTCCCGCTTCAGCAGTTCTTCCGCGATCTGGATCGCGTTCGTCGCCGCACCCTTGCGGAGGTTGTCGGTCAGGCACCAGAACGTCACGCCGTGCTCCACCGAGCGGTCAGGCCGCAGGCGGCACACGAACGCGCGGTCGTCGCCGGCGACGTCCAGCGGCGTCACGTACTTCGTCGGGTCCGTGATCACCTCGATGCCGGCCGCGGACTTGAGGGCCTCGTGCAGCATGGCGATCGGCGCTTCGCGCTCGAACTCCACGTGCACCACCTCGGCGTGGCCGATGGCGACGGGGACGCGCACGCACGTCGCCGAGAACGCCAGGTCCGGCTCGTGCAGGATCTTGCGCGTCTCGTTGCGCATCTTCAGTTCTTCCTTGGTGTAGTCGTCCTCCTCCGCGACGAAGTCGTCGACGTGAGGCAGGACGTTCCCGGCGATCTGCACCGGGTACACCTCTGGCGAGGGGATCGCGTCACCGCGGCCGATGGCCGCCAGTTGCGCGTCCAGTTCGCGGACCGCGCCCGCACCCGTGCCAGACACCGCCTGGTACGTGCTGGCCAGCACGCGCCGGAGCGGCGCCACCTCGCGCATGGCGCTGAGGGCCATCGCCAGCGGGGTCGTCGTGCAGTTCGGGATCGAGACGATGCCCTCGTGCCACTCCAGGTCGTCCCCGTTCACCTCGGGGATGACGAG
>CAYTRA010000178.1:0-5920 GCA_964439675.1 uncultured Dehalococcoidaceae bacterium | reverse complement strand
CCGGTGTTCCAGACCAGCTCTCGACCGGCGTCAACGACGCCCTTGTCCAGCTTCCCGGCCATCCGCGCGGAGCCGGCGTCCTGACGGTCGTCGGCCTTCTTGGTGGCACGCTTGGCCTCCAGCTCGCTCTCCAGGAGGTCGCTGATTTCCTTGCGCGTCTTGTCGAGCTCCTCGCGGAGGTCGGCGTCGAGGATGTCGTCATCCTCTTCGTCGGACCAGTCCCCGTCCTCGACTTCGGCTGCAACGTCCCAGTCGAAGTCCTCGCGGAGATCTGCGAGCTGCTCCTGAAGCACGTCGACGAGCTCTTCGGCTTCGTCGGTCGTTCGGTTCTTCGGCTCCTCCTCGGCCGCCCCCTCCTCGGGGAGCGACTCGGGAGTC
The DNA here is from genome assembly GCA_964439675.1 of uncultured Dehalococcoidaceae bacterium. GTDB lineage: Bacteria > Chloroflexota > Dehalococcoidia > UBA2979 > UBA2979 > W-Chloroflexi-9. The sequence goes on along the minus strand of CAYTRA010000178.1, from coordinate 5,542 downwards.
ACCTCGGACAGGTTCCGCGAGGTGACCTCCAGCACCTCGGTGAGTACGTCTTCCAGCTCCGCCAGGAGCTGTTCGAGATGCACGGACGAACCTGGCCCACGCTCGAAGTCCGGGTCGGGGTAGAGGTACCCGGTTTGGATGGCGCGACTGAGGTTGAAGTAGCGCCTGGCAAGCCGCCGGGATACTTGGCGGAGTGCTTGAGTGGTTTCGAGCATGGCCAGCTCGGCCTGCCGAACAGCATCGGCATTGCGGAAGTTGAGCTGGTTGAACGTCCAGTAGGCCAGGAAGGCAGTGGAGAGACCGAGCCGCTCTTGAGCGACTCGGTGGAACTCCGCTAGCTGCCTCGCCTTGATGGACGTCTCACGGTCAAACTGGGCCGGCTGCGTCATTGACAGCCTCTTCAGTCACGCGGGCACGGGGAGCCTGCCTGAACGACCGGGCCAGTTGAGACCGCGGGTCATCACGGTTGTCGACCACAGCCTCTTCGGCTTCCCGTTCCCAGGAGATAATCTCGGCCTCCGTGGCGCCGGGGATCCGGCGCCAGGTCCCACGTGGGGGGATGCCCAGGCTCTCGACCATCTTGGACAGGGCGTCCACGATGACGGTCATCGAGCGCGGCGACATATCGCGCCACATCACCTCGGCGGTCTCGGTGTTCTCGTCGGTCGTCTCGGCCAGTCCACCGTCGCCTTCAGACTCGCCGATCAGGTCCATAACCTGCTCCCAGGACTCCCCGAAGGAGTGCTGGAGCTCGGCAACCATGCGAGCCAGGGAAGACTCGGCAACGGTCAAGGCATCCGCGGACAGGTTCGCCATGTCACCCAGGAGGTGATGGGGTGGTACCTGGGCGATCGCGGCCATGTGGTGGACGGACATCGAGATGGACTCGATGAATCCGTTCAGGGGAGTCTCGTCGAGCTGCCCGAACTTCGTCTGCGGGTCCTTGGCCACCAGGAATCTGGTGGCATCAGCGGTGATCGGCTCGTAGACCGGACGCCCGGTGGACTCATCGACGACGGGCCGCTGGCGGGCGCCAACAATGTCGTCGTCGTGCTCCGGCCCGAGGCTGTACCTCGGGTCATCCGGGGTCAGCTCGTTCCGGATGTCCTTCAGCTTGACCGGGACGCTCTCCATCTTCATGGGGGGAGTGAGGCCGGCGGCGGTACGGACCTTGAACGAGCCGTAGGTCTGGGCGATCAGCAGGTCGAAGATTGTCTGGTTGATGCGGTCCTGAACGGGAATAAGCGGCTCGACGATGCCGTAGGCCCGGCCGTCGAGATCCTTGAAGGGGTTGAACGTGACCACCGGGATGCGGCTGAAGCCGTGTTCGACGGACTTGACGTTCTCGACGGACCCGTCGTCCTTCAGGTCGAAGGTGTAGAGGGTCGTGTTGTCGACGAACCGTCCGCGTCCGACGGACGCGGCCTGAGGCTCCCTGTCGACGAACATGACCGCAGCGGGGCGCTCGTCGTTCGCCGGATCGAACCAGAGGGCGGTCCCGCGGGAAGCGCTGTAGAGGTTGACCTTCGTGTAGTCCACGGAGGCGGGCGACTCGGGGTCCAGACCTCCTGGCTTCTCCACGTAGGCGAAGCACAGGCCGTCCTGCAGGGCGCCTCGGTGGACCGAAGCCTGCCGGGCGTCCAGGCGGTTCCTCTGCCAGACAGCTTGACGGCGCTTGGCGCGTTCCTCGTCAGAGCCCAGTCGATACCCCTCGACATACAGCGACTGAGCAGGGGCGGCGATGACCAGCGGGATCCAGTTGGAGATGGAGCGCTGTGCCAGCAGCCTGTACTCCTGGCTGGCATTGCGGGGTGTGTAGGGGCCAGGGTGGCGTCCGCGAACGTAGTCGTTGAGCTTACCGAGGAGCTCCTTGTCGGCGACGTGGATCTTCCACGCCTTCTCGATGAGCTCCTCGGTCTCCTTGAGGTCCTCTTCTACGATCACGGAGGAGGTGTCGGCGGTGTCAGCCACTCAAAGCCTCACTCTCGTCTAGAAGAACCAGAAGTCCCCGGAGTGCTCTTCCTTGGGGCGCTTTCCTGATTCGAGGTATCTGTGCATTGCGATGAACGCCAGCAGCGTCGCTGCATAGGCGTCGTTCTTCTTGGCGGACTCTCGATGCTCCTTGTCGAAGGTCATGCCCCACTTGTTCGTCTTCTTCTTGGTGTTCATGACGTGGCGGCGGAGCTTGGTATCGCCTGTGTGGACCACGGTCTGATCCCGGATGGCGGCGACCAGGAACATGTTCATGCGGGTGATCTCTTCTTGGTGACCGCGCATGTCGTAGCCGATCGCGGACTTGCCGGCCTCGGCCTTGATCATCAAGGCGTCGCGATATTGATCGGACCACTTGTCGATGTACGACTCCCATAGGGATACGTCCGCGAAGAATGCTCGGACGTTGTAGTGCTCGAAGGCGTAGGCCACCCATCCGTCGACCCTGGTCGCATCGACCGCTTGCTTTGTCGTGATGAGCGGGTCGGGTTCCCAGAGGTACAGCAAAAAAATTGCGCGGTCCCGGAGACGGATGGCCACCAGGGCGGAGGCGTCATCCGTCTTGCCACCGTCGAAGCCCAGGACGATCTCGTCGTCCTCCTCCAGGCGGAGGTCTGGGCGAGCCAGAGGGTCCCACAGCTTCGGCGGGACGAGGGTCTCCTCGTCGGCGACGATCTGGTTGTACCAGAACCGTCGCGCATCGGCCGCTGAAGGGTTGGTGATGATGGACTGCACCAGGGTCGGGATGTCCAACCAGACGGAGTCGCCGCGGATCTTCTTCAGCACCAGGGGAGCGACGTCGGGATCCAGGGGGGCGTTCGACGGCGCTTCCAGGCTGTCGTACAGCCAGCCCGCGCGATCGAGCATGCCGGTCTCGACGAGCTTCTCGTACATGTTGCGGTTCTGCTCGCCGATCGAATCCTCACCGGGGAGGAAGGCGTTCGTGATCCACAGGATGCGCGCGGAGCCCTTCTTGGACTTGGCGGCGTTGCGGTCCAGCACCCGCTTCATGCCGTGGCCACCGTTGGTGGACAGCCAGTGGTGCGGCTCGTTCCCGATCACCAGGGAGGGGCGCTTGCCCTCCTGGGCACGGAAGGAGGAGGTGATGATCTCGATCTTGCGAGTCGAGCCGACGGCGCGAACGATCTCGGCGCCGATGGTCATGTCGTACTTCAGCCGCGTGCGCTTCGGGCAGTACACCGGGATGAGATCCATGGTGTTGCCGGTCTGCGACTGGGAGACGGCGGCGATCTGGATGACCGCGGTGCGGTTCTCCGTGACGATGGGCTCGCCCGTGGAGTCCCAGCCGCCGAAGCGGCAGGGACCGATGAGCTCGATCAGACAGATGATGGCAGCGAGCGGATCCTTGCCCCAGCCCTTCAGGCGCTGAAGGGTGATGGTTCGGTAGCAGAACTTGCCCTCGTCGTCGATCGCGTAGAACCAGAGGATGAAGCGGAGCTGTTCCGCGGTGAACATCCACGGATCACCGTCGTCGTTGACGAGGTTCTCGGCAGCCCACGCCACGGCGTGCCAACCGAGCGTCCTCTCGGGGAGCAGCCAGTTGCCGTCCTCGTCCGTCTGCCAGACGGGTCCGATGGTGACCGGCTCGAAGTTCTCGGGGTCGAAGGGCTTCTTCTCGGGTGCCTTCTCTGTCGTAGTGATGATTGCCTCCGGGGCACTTGAAAGTGAGCTGGCCCACCGGGGCTTCACGCCGGCCTCGGCAACGCATCGAGGCGGGGGCACAACCGGTGGGCGACCCCCTGGCCAGACGGGGAGAGGGAACGTCCGGCCAGGGGGCCGGGTCACGGAGCCGGCAAGAGTGCGCAGCTACAACGTGACCAAGCGAGCTAACTGTTAGGGACGGGGGCGCCGCGTTGTGCGCGCACCAGCGGCCGTTTGACAGTCAGCCAGTCTTCTTCGGGGGCTGCAGCATCTCCCTGTACTGGTCGATGGCAGCCTTCGCGGGACCGTCGTTCTCCTCGGGGTGCTGGAGCTCCAGCGAGGCCCGACGACGGTCGCCTTCAGTGGCAAGCAGTGAGGTCATCCCGGACAGGATCGCGGTGAGCATCATGCTCGAGCGGCCCTTCGGGCCTCCCTCCAGGTAGTAGGACATCTGATCCGCCAGGAAGAAGGCATAGGCAACGTCAGACGCCTCGTAGAACTTGGACTGTCCCGACTTCTTCAGCGAGAGGTACCAGCGTTCGGCGATGGGGTGCCAGGAGGGATCCTTGGCCGGCCATGTCGGACGGTGGTTGCTGGCCGGTGCCTTCGTTACGTGCAGGCCCTCGGACTCGGCGTTGGAAATGTGACCCACGCGGGTCCCCGAGCGCTTGGGTAGGGGTCCTCTGGCTCCCATGGGTCAATCTCCTTCTACGTCAGCGGCAGGTGCAGTTGTCGCACTTGGAGACGATGCCAGCGGCCTCCAGGGCGGTGATGAGCTGGTTCACCCGGTCAGCAAGGTCTGCCAGACGGACCGGGCGGTCGGTGTTGATCAGTGGAACGGCGGGTACCGGGGACGGCTTTTTCCCGGCTCGGGGAGCCTTCCTGGGGGAATCACCCTCGGTCGAGGATTTCGACGGTCCTGGGTCTTCCTGCGGAGTCGGGATTGGGGCGTCCTCAGTCATCGGTCGGGTGCTCCTTCGAGATCAGCAGGTCCAGGGGACTCGGTTCGGTGTAGTCGAACGCCGCGTTGATGGCGTCCTTCTTCTTCGCCCAGGCGCGCTGGCCTTCGGCGGAAGTCTTGAGTAGGTGGTGTGCCCGGCAGAGCGACTGAAGGTTGCTCTCGTCATCGGTGCCGCCCTCGAACCTTGGGATGATGTGGTCGGCGTCATCGGCGGGTTCAGGGCACTGGCGTCCATCGACGGCGAACTGGCAGCGAGGTTCCTTCGTCAACTGGCGGCGACGGATCTTCGGCCAGTCTTTGCCGAGGTCGGCAGAAGACTTCCATCCAGGCATCGGCAATCCAATCGTTCATTCGTCGGCGAAGAAATGCATCGGCGACGTGAACATTGCACCGGCGAGGAAATGAATGCATCGGCGGCAATAAGGTTGTGTCGGCGATGAGGTTGAGGGCCGGACGCGCCAGCGGCCGAGCCCACTCACTCAGTTCGTGAATTGTCTTTCGCCTCGTGCGCGCACTTAAAGTATCTTTAAGTTACATATGCTTTTAGTAGGCAGTGAGGGAGAGCTTTAGCTCTCCCGAGCTGCCGCTCGGAGAGCAAGTGAGCGAGAAGGGCGTTAGCCCTTCGAGCGAACTGCTCGAAGAGCTAGTAGATAGGAAGGGGTGGTTTTTGACCCCCCATGGGTTTCTTGCACGCGGGTGGTGCGGGGCCCCGCCCTGTTTCTCGAAACTCGTCCAAACTTCACCCGTTCGGAGTACACGCCCAGGGCGATCTGTCCGGTTCCAACCCATACACCTCCTGTGACCGCCGTCACCCCCTGGAGGGCCGATTCCTGGCCGGCGACCCGTCCCTAATGCGTTTCCGCCGCCATTCTGCAATAGCATTCCACGCCTGATGGCTGTCATTACTCGAGCCGCATTTCTCCTGCT
>CAYTRA010000177.1:0-5935 GCA_964439675.1 uncultured Dehalococcoidaceae bacterium | reverse complement strand
GACGTGGCCGGGGTCCGTGGCGCGCAGGCGCGTGGGGTCCGTGAACATGCCCCGCACCTTCTGGTTCACCGTCTCCTCGTCGTCCTTGAGGAAGATGGCATTGTTGCGGGACTTGCTCATCTTCGCGTTGCCATCCGTCCCCACCAGGCGCGCCACGCGCCCCACCAGGCCCTCGGGCTCCGGGAACACGTCGCGCCCGAACTTGCGGTTGAAGCGTCGGGCGACCTCGCGGGTCATCTCGATGTGGGGGAGTTGGTCGTCACCCACGGGGACCAGGTGCGCCTTCGGCATCAGGATGTTGGCCACCTGCATCATGGGGTAGTTGAAGAAGGCGACCGGCACGGAGGACTTCGCCTCCAGGTCCGCCATCTCAGACTTCAGCGTCGGGTTGCGCTCCAGCATGCCCAGGGGCACCCACCACGACAGCCACGTGGTGAGTTCCGCGTGCTCGGGCACCAGGCTCTCGATGGTGTAGTGGCTGCCCTCCGGGTCGAGGCCGACCGCGAGCCAGTCGAGGGCCACCTCGAACACGGACTCGCGCACGCGGTCGAAGTCGTCCGCGTAGTCAGAGACCTGGTAGTCCGCGATCAGGAAGAAGCACTCGTATTCGGACTGCAGGCGGATCCAGTTCTCCAGCGCGCCGGCGTAGTGCCCCAGGTGGAGCGAGCCGGTGGGGCGGATGCCGGTGAGGATGCGCTTGCGCGAGGGCTCACGCGCGGGTTCAGAGGTCACGGCGGGGCCTTTCTGGTTGCCTGCGTCGCCCCGCGCTTGTTCGGTATCGGCGCGCGCATCCGGCGCTGCACTTGACCGTTTACTGAACCTTCACGGTCGCACACTGGAGCGGGGGTTTCCTCGGCTGCGAGGAGTGCCGATGATACAGGCGGCAGATCGTGCGGGCCACGCTTGGCGGCGGCCGGCCCGCCGAGAGGGGCATCCGATGCTGAAACTTCGAGCGCTGGGACTGGCGCTACTGCTGGCCGTGGTGATGGTCGGCGCCGCCTCCACTCCCGCCTACGCGCACCACAAGCCCTGTCACCCCAAGAGCCTCTGCGAGGTGCCCGAGGTCCCGTGGACCCTCGTCCTGCCGGCCGCGAGCGCCGGCATGGCGGGCGCGTACTACCTCGTCCAGCGCACGCGCGGCCGCGACGGTGAGCACGACGACGCGAGCGAGGCCCACGACGACGAGTAGCGCGCGGCCTGCCGTGACAACGTCAGCCGTCCCGAAGGTCGGGTTCCTGCGCCGCCACTGGCGGTTGGGGGCGGTGGTGCTGCTCGGCCTCGGCCCGTTCGTGCCCTCGATCCTGGCGATGCGGGACTTCCTGCTGGCGGACAACGCGCTGGGGTTCACGCCGTTCGCTCTGATGCTGGCGGTGTACCTCTTCTGGCTGCGCTCCCACGGCCAGCAGGGCCCGTCCACGCGAGACCTGTTCACGGACGTCTTCGTGATGGCGCCACTGGTTGCCACGGCGTTTTTCATCCTCTTCGTCACCCCCGGTCAGTTGTCCTGGTACTTCTGGCTCAACCGCATGGACCTGGCCGCGCTGGCGCCATGGGCGACGGCGGTGGCGCTGGCGTTCCTCGGCTACCAGCAGGTGCTCCGGACGTGGCCGGCGTGGGCCATGCTCGTCCTCGCGTGGCCGTACCCCTCGGTGATGGTGCAGCGCGCGATCTCGGATGGCTTCGTGGACGCGACGGTGGCCGTCGGCGCGTTCGCGGTGCGCTTCCTGCGGCTCCCGTACGCGCAGGATCCCGCGGACAGCCAGATCTTCACCAGCACCCACCTGCCCGAGGGCGAGAACTTCACGCTGATCGTCGCGGACGTCTGTTCCGGCACTGCGGTCACGCTTGGCTTCTTCGTCGTGGGCACCGGCCTCGCGCTGATGTCGCGAGGGAAGGCGGCGCAGCGGACGAAGTGGCTGCTCACGGGGCTCGGACTGGCCTTCGCCTCGAACGTCGTGCGCGTGGTGGTGCTGCTCACGCTGGCCACGTCAACGAACCGCGACTTCGCGCTGGAGCAGGTGCACCCCATGCTGGGGCTGGCGCTGTTCTGCCTCGTGGTGCTCGTGATGCTGCTGCTCCTCCGCCCCTTCGGGCTTCACTTCGACCCCATCCCTCGAGGTCGCCGCCTGGTCTGGGAGCCGGCGAAGGGAGGCGGCCGCGCGTTCGCCGTCCTCGGCGTGCTCATGGGCCTCGGCGCCGCGGCCGTCGGGGGCAGCGTGGCGCAGGCGCAGGAGTTGAACTTCATCGGCATCGGTGACGGCGCGCCCGCCGTCGCTATCGATGACCCTCGAGGCGTGCTGCCGGAGATCGAGGGCTGGGAGTTGGCGCATCAGACCGAGATCACGTGGACCGACCTCTTCGGCCGCACCTCCCGAGGCGATGTGTTCTCCTATCGCGCGCCGGGCTACGAGGAGGGCGACCCGGCGGTTGGCGTCCAGACCGTGGTCACGGAGGACAAGGCAACGCTGACCCGCTACACGCTGGAGCAGTGCATCGACTTCCACCGCCGCGACCTGGAGGCGCGCCAGGCCGTCGACCTCGGCTATGGCGTGACCGGCTACGTCCTGCACCACATCGAGGAAGGCGTGGACTCCTCGATCGTGTACTGGGTGATCCCCGTGAACGTGGAGGGCGAAGTGATGCACGCGCGGATCGCCCTCTTCGGCGACGTGAATACACCCGCCCGCCTGGAAGATGAGACCGTCGAGACCTCGGGCGAGCCGAGTTCAGCCGTCACCCGCCTGGGACAGGCGTTGGAGACGCGCATGGACGGCCTGCCGGATCCATCCTCCAACCCCGCGCACGCCCGGCTGGACGCCGACCTCGTCGCCCTTGGTCGGATCATGGTGGCGGAGTTGGTGGAGACCGGCGGGCCGGGACTGACGGCCGAGCCGGACGCCGGCTCGTAGGCGGACGGGACGGCTCGTCAGCCCTCGGACGCTCGCCTACATCGAGGTGGGCGCGGAGATCCCCATCAACCCCAGCGTGCGCGCCAGGACGACCTGCGTCGCGCGCAGCAGGAGCAGGCGAGCCCTCGTCAGGTCGGGCTGGTCCGCCTGGATCACGCGACACTGCGTGTAGAACGCGTGGAACGCGGAGGCCAGGTCCTGTGCGTAGTGCGGCAGGTGGTGGGGCGCCAGTTCCAGCACCACCTTCTCCACCACCTCCGGCAGCAGCAGCAACTGCCGCATCAGCGCCTGCTCCGCCTCGTGGCCGAGCAGCGACGTGTCACCGACCTGGTCGGTGTAGCCCTCGTCGGCGGCCTTGGCCAGGACGCTGGCGATGCGGGCGTGAGCGTACTGGACGTAGTAGACGGGGTTCTCGTCTGACTGCTTCTTCGCCAGGTCCAGGTCAAAGTCCATGGTCTGGTTGGCGCCCGTGAGCAGGAAGAAGAAGCGCGTGGCGTCCGAGCCCACCTCGTCCACCACGTCGCGCAGGGTGACAATCTCGCCGGCGCGCTTGGAGAGCGGCACCACCTGGCTGCCGCGCTTCAGCGTCACCAACTGGTATAGCAGCACCTCGAGCGCCTCAGGGTCACCTCCCACGGCGGCCACGGCCGCCTTCACGCGCGAGACGTGGCCCTGGTGGTCGGCGCCCCAGATGTCGATCACGCGGTCGAAGCCGCGGGTGACGAACTTGTCGTAGTGGTACGCGATGTCGGTCGCGTAGTACGTCGGCTGCCCGTCCGAGCGGATCAGCACGTTGTCCTTCGACTCGCCCAGGTCGCTGGAGGTGAACCACACCGCGCCCTCGCGCCGGGCGATGTACTGCTGGCGCTCCAGCAGGTCCATCACCACGTCGTACGCGCCGCCCTCCTGCATGAGGGAGCGCTCCGAGAACCAGTGGTCGTACTCGACGCCCATGGCGCGCAGGTCCTCGCGGATGCCCTCGACCATGACATCGAGGCCCACCCGACCGAGTTCCGGGTCCGGCTCCTGTCCGGGCTCCTTCAGGTACTGCTCGCCCACGCGGTCCTTGACCGCCTTCGCGATGTCCAGCACGTACTCGCCCGGGTAGCCGTTCTCCGGGATCTGCACCTCGCGGCCGAACAGCTGCTGATAGCGCGCGTACAGGGTGCGGCCGAAGATGGCGACCTGCGTCCCGGCGTCGTTGATGTAGTACTCCTGCGCCACCCGGTAGCCGGCCGTGTCCATCACGCGCGCCAGCGTGGAGCCGATGGCCGCGCCTCGGCCGTTCCCCACGTGGATCGGGCCAGTAGGGTTGGCGCTCACGTACTCGATCTGCACGCTCTTGCCGCCGCCCAGGTCGCTGGAGGCGTACCCCTCGCCGGCGGCGATGATGGCTTCGGTCTGCGCCGCCACCCAGCCGGGGGCCAGGTAGAAGTTGAGGAACCCCGGCGGCGCCACCGCCACGCGCTCCACCGCCTCGTGCTCCGGCACGTGCTTGCGGAGGGCTTCCGCAACCTCGATGGCCTTCATGCGCGCCAGGCCTTGGATGCGCAGGGGGAGGTTGGCGGAGAAGTCGCCATGCTCCGCTCGCGCGGGGTGCTCCACCGTGACTTCCGGCGCCGCGAACTGCGGGAGGTCGCCCGCCTGCTGCGCCGCCCCCAGGGCGCGCTCTACCAGCGCGATGACGTCGTCACGGATCACGGATGCCGGACCTTCCTGGAGCGTGCGTCACGCCGCGTCTGAGGCGGCCCGCGTTTGCTGGCGGCGAAGCGCCAGTGTATCGCGGCCCCCGCCTACCGAGCGACGCGCTCGCCCCGCTCCATCGAGGGCCACCGAGGGCGATTGAGGCGCGTCGCAGGCCCTCAAGCCGCCCGCCCCCGCCGCCGATGATCACCGTGTCGGTGGCCCCACCACCGCGGGCTCGAGGCGACGCGATGACTGTGACACCGCCAGATGGCGCGAGGCCGCCCTCGGGTGGCCCGACTGCTGACCCCACCCCAACGGGCGCGGACGATCCGTGGGCTCGAGCGATCGACCGCGCCCTGCGGGGTGAGGGCTTCGCGCTCGCCTTCCAGCCCATCGTTGACATGCAGCACGCCGCCGTCGTCGGCTACGAGGCGCTCAGCCGCTTCGATGGCGTCCCCGCCGGCGTCCCGCCCTCGCCGCCACCCGAGTGGTTCCGCCACGCTCGATCCCTCGGCGTGCTCGCGGAACTCGAGGCCCGCGTGCTCTCCCGCGCACTCGACGCGCGCGACCGCCTGCCGCCCAACACCTTCCTGACCGTGAACGTCTCTCCCGAGGCGTTCTCGTCCGACCTCGTCCGGCGCGTGCTCTTCTCCCCGCGCGGCCTCCACCGCATCGTCGTGGAGATCGCGGAGGACGCCGCCGTCGACGACCCTCGAGGCGTGGCCGAGACCGTGGAGGGGATCCGAGACCGAGGTGCCTACTTGGCCGTGGACCACGCCGGCGCCAGCCATGCCGCGCTCACGCACATCCTGGAACTGCGTCCCGACTTCGTGAAGTTGGACCGCGCACTGGTCGCCGGCCTGGCGCAGGACGAGGCGCGGTACACGCTCGTGGAGATGTACGGCCAGTTCGCCGCTCGCCTCGACGCCTGGGTGCTCGCCGAGGGCGTCGAGACCGTGGGTGACCTCACCGCGCTCGCGCGCCTCGGTGTGCCGCTGGCGCAGGGGTACCTGCTCGGCCGGCCGTCCCCCGAATGGGCGTCGCTACCCGTCGAGATCCGCGAGTTGCTCGTGCGCGCCGCCAACCTCGCCGTCGAGCGGCTCACCGTGCAACCCTTCGTGGAGCCGTGGCCCTACGTCGAACACGGCCGCGAGGCCGAAGGCGCCGCGCTCGTGGAGGCGGCCGGCGCCCCCGCCATGGCCGTCCTCCCCGTCCTCGATGAGTTCCGCCGCCCGATCGGCCTCTACTCGCTCGGCGAGCCCGGCCCCGTGCGCCCCGTCACCATCCTCAAGGGCGCCACCCCCGTCGCAGAAGCCGCCCGCCGCGCCATCACCCGCCCC
>CAYTRA010000176.1:0-5944 GCA_964439675.1 uncultured Dehalococcoidaceae bacterium | reverse complement strand
GGACGCGTTCGACATCGAGCAGCCCGTGCTCCTGTTCGAGGTGGAACTGCCCTCGCTACTGCCGCACGTGGGGACGCGGCGGGCGGCGCAGTCCGTCTCGCGCTTCCCGGCCGTGGAGCAGGACCTGGCGGTCGTCGTGGACGCCTCGGTGTCTTCGGCGCAAATCCAGGCGGTGCTGGAGGGCTCGCCGCTGGTGACGAGCGCCCGCGCCTTCGACGTCTACCGCGGCGAGCGCCTCGGCGAGGGCAAGAAGAGCATCGCCTTCTCCATCCGCTACCAGGCCCCGAACCGCACGCTCACCTCAGATGACGCGAACAAGGAGCAGGCGAAACTCCTGAAGCGCCTGGAGCGCGAGTTCGGCGCGACGCTGCGGGGGTAAGGCGCCCGACCCGTCCTCAACCGAACACCGACCACGGCGGGCGACATGTCTCCGACAGGAGGTGTCGCATGAAGCACCTGGTCGCGCTGTTCGTCGCCCTGGCCGTCGTGGCTCTTCAGCCGAGCCCCGCCGGCGCAGCAGCAGTTGAATGCCGCGGTGGAACGTTGCCACCGGGCACCTACCGCAACCTCTCGCTCGACGACGGATGCCGCCTGGACGAGCGGCATGTCGTACGGGGCTACCTCCTGCTCTCGGGCTTCGCCGAGGCGCATGGGACCAGGGTCCACGGCGACCTGGTGTTGTATGACGCGTACGTCAGCGGGGTCCACGTGAGTGGCAGCGCGTTCTTCCTCGGGGGCTTCGGAGCGGGCATCTCGGACAGCCGAGTCGCCGGTGACATCTGGAGTGCTGGAGCCGACTACTCGAGCATCGGGGCCACCGGGAACACCGTCGGCGGAAGCATCATCTTCGACAGCGCCGGTGGTGATGGGGTCACGGTCGCTCGGAACGTCGTGGCGGAGGATGTCACGGTGACGCTGCCCGGCGGCTCGCTGTCCATCGATGACAACCGGATCGGCGGCCACCTCAGGCTGACCCACGGGGTCATCTACAACCCGAATGGCAGCGTGCGGCGGAACCATGTCGCCGGGCACCTGGAGGTCACAAGGAACGATAACCCGAACTTCGGCAACGCCCCTCCGGAGTTCGCGCCCACAACCGTCGTGGCGGACAACGTTGTGGAGGGACACATGGGAGTCTTCCTGAACCGTGCGTTCATCGTCCAGGGGAACAGGGTGGAAGGGGTGCTGCTCTGCCAGGACAACGAGCGCTTCTCCGCCTCCAGCAACGAGGCCCGGCGCCTGCTGGGCCAGTGCGACCCCTCCCGGAGATGAGCGCCAGCTCGAGAGGCCTGCTCGGACGGTGAGAGGAGTCGCACAAGGCAAGGTAGGCCATCCCTAAGATGACCTCGTGTCCGAGGACTTCTTCCGCTCCGCCGTGGCCTTCTTCGCCGTGATCGACCCGATAGGGAACATCCTGGTGTTCCAGGCGATCGTGGGGACGAGTACGGCCCGGGAGCGCACCGCCATCGCCGTCCTCGCGGTCGCGACCTCATTCGCGCTGCTGGCGCTGTTCGCCCTGGCGGGGCAGGGGGGGCTGGACTTCCTGGGTATTGCCACGCCGTCGTTTCAGATTGCGGCCGGAGTGTTGCTGGTACTGCCGGCCATCCGGCTCGTCGAGCGCGGCGAGGTCTTCGACACGCGAGATCGAGCGGCCACGGGGCTCGATGCTGCGGTGGTGCCGCTGGCCCTGCCGATGCTGAGCGGCCCGGGGGCGCTCGCGCTCGCGATCACCTCGGCGGGACAGTACGGCGAGGGCGTCACGATCGCCGCGGTGGCGGTGGTGCTGCTGCTCACCCTGGGGGTGTTCATAGCGGCGTCCGCGCTGGCGGCCGTCCTGCACCCGACGGTGCTGCGCGCCTCGGCGCGCGTGGTGGGCGTAGTACTGATGGCCATCGCGGTGAACTTCATCGTCCTGGGGTGGCAGCAACTGTAGGGCGCGCGTTCTCCAGACATAACGAAGAAGCCGCCCTTTGGGCGGCTTCTCGATACACCTCGATGGGTGAGGCTAGGCGAGGGCGGCCTTGGCCTGCTCCGCGACGCGCCCGAACGCCTCCGGCTCGCGCACTGCGAGGTCGGCGAGGATCTTCCGGTCCAGCTCGATGCCGGCCTTGCGCAGGCCATCGATGAGACGGCCGTAGGAGAGGCCGTGCAGGCGGGCTGCGGCGTTGATGCGGGTGATCCACAGGCGGCGGAACTGGCCCTTGCGGTCGCGGCGGTGCACCGTCGCGTAGCGCAGGGCGTGGATCATCGACTGGTGCGCGACCTTGTAGTTGGTCCGGCGCTTACCTCGATGCCCCTCGGTGAAGGAGAAGACCTTGCGGTGACGGTTGCGGGTCTGGACCCGGGAGCGGACGCGTGCCATGTGACGAACCCTCTGTACTGACTGCTACTGCTGCTGGAGAAGCATCGAGGTGGCCCTCGATGCGGCGCCGCCCGTTACGAGTTGGTGCTCACGCGGGGCGAGCCCTGCTCGTTCGGCTGCTTGTGCGGCGCCGGCGTGGGCGAGGCGTACGGCAGGTTCTTCCGGATCGCCTTCACCAACGTGGAGTTTGCCGCCATGTCCTCGCGGTTCTGGTACATCTTGGAGCGAGAGCGCTTGCCGCGCTTCGGGTTGAAGGTGCGCAGCATGACCTTGCCCGTCGCGGTGACGCGGACGCGCTTGGCCGTGCCCTTGTGGGTCTTCATCTTCGGCACGCGGGTGCTTCCCCTCGGTCGGTCCGGGCTCGTCGAGGCGGCTAGTCCGCCGCGACGGCCTCCCTGGGAGCCTCGGCCTCAGCCTCCGACGTGTCGGAAGCGGCAGGCGTGGACTCGGCGGCGGACGCCTTGGCGTCCGCCCTCTTCTGCTTCTCGTCCGCGACCTTGCGCGCCGCCGCCTTCTTGGCCGGGTCCAGTGTCATGGACATGAACCGGCCCTCAAGCCGCGGTGGGCGCTCCAGATCAGCCACGTCTTCCACCTGGGCATAGAACTTCTTGAGAAGTTCCTCTGCCACCTCCGGGTGCGTGTTCTCACGCGCGCGGAGCATGACGGAGACTTTGACCTTGTCGCCGGCCAGCAGCAGTTTGCGGGTCGTGCGGATCTTGAAGTCGCGGTCGTGAGTGTCGATCTTGACCTTCATGCGCACTTCGCGCAACTCGACCTGCTTCGCGCCGCGGCGCGCGTCGCGTTCCTTCTTGGCCTGTTCGTACTTGAACTTGCCGTAGTCCATGATCTTGACCACGGGCGGGTTGGCCGTCGGCGCGATTTCTACCAGGTCCAGGTTCGCCTCGTCGGCGATGCGCTGGGCCTCACGGGTGTCCATGATGCCCAACTGGTCGTCATCACGGATCACGCGCACCTGGGGTACGCGGATCTGCTCGTTCAGTCGAAGGTCCTTAGCGATCGGTCATTCCTCCACAGCGGCGGCCTCAACGGGACGAGGCCGCATATACACCCGTCATTCTATCAAACGAGCGAGCAGAAGGAGGGCCTTCTGGTGACGCTGACGACGCAGGAACGTCCCGATCTCCCACCGGCTCGCAACAGCGCCGCGACGCTGCTCTGGCCCGCCCTACGAGGCGCGCCGGATCGTCGAGGTAGATTGAGGGCGCGAGGCGGTCTGGCGGGCGCTACTCGCCCTCCGCCGGCTCGTACTCGACGACGACGTCGCCCTTCTCCACACGGTTGCCCAGGACGGCGGTGATGCGCTTGGCGGTGCCGGCCATCGGGGCCTGCACCTCGTTCTGCATCTTCATCGCCTCGATGACCACCAGGGTCTGGCGGGCCTCGAAGGACTCGCCTTCCTTCACCCGCACGTCCACCACCACGCCTGCGAGGGGAGCAGTGAGGACGCCCGGCGGGTCCGAGAGGCCGCCCGCGGCGCCGCGCTGGCGCCCGGCCGCACCCACGGGGCCGAGGATGAAGACGCGCCCGTCCACGATCACGCGGAGCGCCTTGCCCTCCCGCGTCACGTAGGCGCGGGTGGGGACGCCGTCACGGATGATCGAGAACAGCCCGGGCACGCCGGAGGTGGTGGCGTCCACCTCGAACGCCTCGCCGTCGTCGATGCGGACGGTGATGCGGTCGTTGGACTCGTCGACCTGGACGGAGTGGTTTTCGCCGTCTACCTGGAAGCGCTGCCGCGTCGCCATCCGGACGCTCCTCCCTCGATGCGAATGCCTCGGCGGGCCATGGTGCGGGCGGACTTCACCCATCGGGTGAGGCCCGTGGGCCGCGCGGTGCCCTCCGCGGATGCGCCGGCGATGAGGCCGGCCGCCAGCCCGCCGGCGACCAGGGCCGTCTCCAGGCGCGGGTCGTCCTCCGGCAGGGTGGGCATGGTGAAGTTCGCCTCCAGCCAGGAGGTGTAGATGTCGCCGCTGCGGAAGTCCGGGTGGTCCATCAGCGCCAGGTGGAACGCCTGGTTGGTGGTGGGGCCGGAGACGATGAGGTCACGCAGGGCCCGCTTCATGCGCTCGATGGCGCGCTCGCGGTCCTCCGCCCACACGATCAGCTTGCCCAGCAGGGAGTCGTAGAAGACGGGAATGTCCAGGCCCTCGAAGAGCATGGTGTCGAAGCGGACGCCCGGGCCGGCCGGCAGCTGGAGGAAGTCCACCAGGCCGAGCGACGGGATGAAGTTCGCGAACGGGTCCTCGCCGTTGATGCGGCACTCGATGGCCCAGCCGACCGGGTTCAGCGGGGCGTCCGGGTCCGGGATCGGCTCGCCGGAGGCGACCCGCAACTGGAGCGCCACCAGGTCAACGCCGCCGTACACGAGCTCCGAGACGGGGTGCTCCACCTGCAGGCGGGCGTTCACTTCCAGGAAGTAGAAGTTGCCGTCCTTGTCCATGAGGAACTCGACGGTGCCGGCGTTGCGATAGCCACAGGACTTCGCGGCCGCGATGGCGGCGTCGCACAGGCGCTTGCGGATCTCCGGCGTCACCGCGACCGAGGGCGCCTCCTCCACGAGCTTCTGGTTGCGCCGCTGCACGGAGCACTCGCGCTCACCGAAGGCGCGCACGTTGCCGTGCGCGTCCGCGACGATCTGCACCTCGATGTGGCGGGCAGGGGAGACGAACTTCTCGAGGAAGATCGTGGCGTCCTTGAAGGAGGTCGCGGCCTCTGAGGCCGAGGCGCGCATGGAGTTCTCCAACTCCTCCGCGCTCTGGACCAGGCGGATGCCGCGGCCGCCACCACCGGAGGACGCCTTCACGAGGAGCGGATAGCCGATGCGTTCCGCCTCGCGTCGCGCCGTGTCCATGTCCTCCAGGGCGATGTCGTTCGCGCCGGGGACAATGGGGACGCCGGCTTCTTCCATGAGGCGCCGGCCGGAAATCTTGCCGCCCAGCGCGCGCATGGCCTCCGCCGGCGGGCCGATGAAGGTGATGCCGGCGGCGTCACACGCCTCCACGAACTCCGGGTTCTCCGAGAGGAAGCCGTACCCGGGGTGGATGGCGTCCGCGCCCGTCTCCTTCGCCGCCTGGATGATCTTCTCAATCACCAGGTAGGACTCAGTGGAGGGGCCGGGGCCGATGCACACTGCGCGGTCCGCGTTGCGCACGTGCAGGGCGTTGCGGTCGGCCTCCGAATACACGGCGACCGTCTCGATGCCCATCTCGCGGCAGGTGCGCTGGACACGCAGGGCGATCTCGCCACGGTTGGCGATCAGCACTCGCTTGAACATGCGTTTCCCGTCCTGGCGCGCCTCCACCACCGGATCCGGTGGCGTTCTGCGCGCGTGCCCGGATGGCCGGGCAGACCGCTGGTCAGACTGTCACGCGAGGGTGCAGGCGGCAAGGCCAGACCGGCCCCGCTGCGCGTCCGGCGCACCCCGGGATAACAGGCGGGGGGCTCGTAGAGCCCCCCGCAGCAGGTCAAAACACCCGGCCGGCGCGACGGGGTCCCGGAACGCGCCGGCCGCCCAGACGTCAGCCGGCGTCGGGCGCCTCGATGGAGTCGATCTGCCAGCCC
>CAYTRA010000175.1:5545-5973 GCA_964439675.1 uncultured Dehalococcoidaceae bacterium | reverse complement strand
GGTTCGTGGCGGAGAGGGTGGGATTCGAACCCACGAACGAGGTTTCCCCCGTTACCCGCTTTCCAGGCGAGCCTGTTCAACCACTCCAGCACCTCTCCGCGAGGCCGGCGCCCGTGACCCGCGCCCCGAGGGCTACCGGTCGTGATGTCCTCCTGTGGTTGGTGGGAGGACCTCCGGGAATCCGTTCTAAAACCGGGCCGTCATGCTCCCTGGCGTAGCACCGAGGGCAGCGGACGGGAGTGGCGGAGAGGGCGGGATTCGAACCCGCGAGACACTTGCGCGCCTACTCGTTTTCGAGACGAGCGCCTTCAACCGCTCGGCCACCTCTCCACCGCTGAGTGTATCGAAGGGTGCGGACTACAGGACAGACGGACGCCGTGCGGGAACGCCCTGATCGCCCGACCGATGGTCGGGTCCCCAACCGGCGA
>CAYTRA010000175.1:0-5535 GCA_964439675.1 uncultured Dehalococcoidaceae bacterium | reverse complement strand
CGCTCGGCCACCTCTCCACGTGCGAGTGTACCGAAGGGTTTCCGCACGGGACAGAACCGCCGTGTCCGGGGAAGCCCCGATCCGCTCGCGGGTGCGAGAGGGACGGGTCACGGCCGTGAGGACGAGGGCTAGACGCCGCGGGTGAGCGACGTGGTGTCGGTCGAGCGGCCGACCTGGTCGCGGTAGCGGGCCATCAGTTCCGCCTCCGCCACCGTGCGCTCCTGGCGCGCCTCGTGCAGCGCGAGACGGGTGCGCTCGCGGGCGTCGAGGAGGCGCGAGCGAGCGGCCTGCAGCGGAGTGCGGACGCCGTCAGGCAGGTCCTGCAGGCGCGTCTCGTCCGACATCAACTGGCGCGCGGCCACGAAGCCGGCGGCGGCTGCGATGGTGACGGCGGTGAGCACTCGGAACATCGATGGCCTGCGCTACTTGTCGCGCCGGTTGCGGATGCCAGTGACGGAGGCCACGCCACGGCGCACCCCTCGGGCGATGGCGACGCCTCGGATGATCGGGTGTACCGCCGTGTCCGCGACGAACTCGGTAGAGCCGCGCACGTTCTGAACCGTGCGGCGCACATCCTCCAGCGTGGGCTTCACCGGGTCGTCCAGGAGGTCGCGCACGGAACGGGTCAGTGCGCGTACGGCGAACCACAGCCCGAAGGCCGCGATCGCCAGCGCGAGCATCAGGATGATGCCCATCGCGCCATACACGATCACGACAACGTCACGCACCTCGGCCAGAGTTACGAGCAGCATAGGTGGAGCGGACTCCTCACCGTTCCAGTTCATCGTATCGGTGATGGCACGCGCGTTGCAAAGCGCCGGTCAAGTCCGGATGACTTGTGGCAGCCCTCGGCGCCGGTCAGCGATCCGTGCGGTCGATGACCCCGCCGCCGACGACCTCCGTGCCACGGTAGAGCACGATGGCCTGGCCCGGCGCGGGCGCACGCACCGGCGCCGCGAACTCCACGGTGAACCCCGACGCATCGAGGGCGCTCACGCTCGCCTCGACCTCCTGCGCGTGGTAGCGGATGCGCGCGCGCAGTGGCTCGCCGGCCTCGGGCGGTTCGACGACCCAGTGGGGCTCGCTGGCGTGGACGCGGCGGCGGTAGAGGTCCGCCTCACCGCCGATCACGATGACGTTCCGCTTCGCGTCGATGTCCGTGACGAAGCGCCGCTCGCCCTCCGCGATGCCGAGGCCTCGACGCTGGCCCACGGTGTAGTGCGCCACGCCCGCGTGCTCCCCCGCCGTGCTGCCGTCCACGCGCTCGATGGCTCCCGGTTCGCCTCGGACGCCGCGCTGGGCCAGCACCTCACGGTAGTCGCCGCCCGGGACGAAGCAGATGTCCACGCTGTCCGGCTTGTCGGCCAGCGGCAGGCCGGCGCGTCGGGCGACCTCGCGCGTCTCGGTCTTGGTCATGGCGCCCAGCGGGAAGAGGGTTCGACGAAGCGCGTCCTGGTCCAGCGTGTAGAGGACGTAGGACTGGTCCTTCGCCTCGTCCCGCGACTGGTGGAGGCGGTGTACGTCGCCATCGCGCTCGATGCGCGCGTAGTGGCCAGTCGCCAGGCGGTCACAGCCCATCGCGATCGCGCGCTGGAGCAGCGTGTCGAACTTCACGTACTGGTTGCAGTTGAGGCAAGGGTTGGGCGTCCGACCCTGCGCGTAGGCATCCACGAAGGCGTCCAGCACATCGCGCTCGAACTCGCGCTCCATGTTCAGGACGTAGTGCGGGATGCCGATCGCCTGCGCCGCCGCCCGCGCGTCGCCAATGTCCTCGATGCCACAGCACGTGCGGCCGGACGAGAGTGCGGCGTCGTCCGCCTCGGTGTAGAGGCGCAACGTGACTCCCACCACGTCGTACCCCTGCTCGTGGAGCAGGGCCGCGGCGACGGCGGAGTCCACCCCGCCGGACATGGCGACCAGTACGCGTTCAGGCATGCGATCCAGTGTACGGAGCGCGCTCCGCTCGCGCTGCGGCTCGGCGTACGCCGTCCATCGAGTCCACTCGATCTCACGTTCCGCCCCGCACTGCCCTCGTCACGACGCCTATACTCGAAGCACGGATGGTGCGCGGCCCGCCCTCGATGGATGGGTGTGGCGGCGCAGAGGGAGGCCTCGACTGGCAGAACAGCAGAACCAGCACGACGAGTCCCGCAGTCCATCCGGGGTGCAGGCGCCCGCCCGCGACCGAGCAGCGCAACCCGCGGACCTGGAGTACGCGCAGTCGCTGTTGGACGTGCTGGTGGACCGCCAGGCCTCGGACGTGGTGCTGCTGGACCTGACCGCGCTCACGGCGTTCACGGACTACTTCGTCATCGGCACGGTGGACAACATCCGCCAGGCCCGCGCCGTCACGGACGCGCTCACCGAGGCGGCCCACGCCGTGGGCCGCGACACCCGCATCGAGGGCAGCGCCGAGGACGGCTGGATCCTCGTGGACGCCGGCGACGGGATCTTCGTCCACCTCTTTTCGCTGGAGGCGCGCATCTACTACGACCTTGAAGGGTTGTGGCACCGCGCCCAGGAGATCGTGCGCGTCCAGTAGGACCTCGGGGAACGCGAGAGACAAGAAGAAGGGCCGCCCTCTCGGGCGGCCCTTCTGAGCCCTTACCGGAAGAGGTCTTACTTCTTCAGCTTGGGGGCGGCGGCCTGGCCGTTGACGACCTGCTTCAGGCCGGCGGCAGCGGTGAACTTCGGCGCCTTGGACGCCTTCACCTTGATGGTGTCGCCGGTCTGCGGGTTGCGGCCCGTGCGAGCCTTCCGCTCCACCCGGCTGAACTTGCCCAGGCCCGGGTACGACACGTCGTCGCCGGTCTTCAGCTTCGCCTGGATCACGTCGCGGAAGCCGTTCAGGACCTTCTCCGTGTCCGACGCGCTCGTGCCGGCTTGTGCCGCGACGGCCGCGACCAGATCAGACTTCGTCATCTCATTACCTCCCCGATGGCGGCCGGGAGTCCGGTCGCTCACCCGTGTATGCGCGTCATCATTTACCTTCGAACCCCAGAATGTCAAGCGTTTACGCGGGTTTTTCCGGGATCGACCGGAGAATACCGCGCAACCACGCGGTCTGAGCCCGAGGCGCGTCACGAAATGCAGTAATCGCAGGGGTTTGCGAGGCCTCCCGCCGCCACGATCACGGCCTGTGATGCCCTCCTACCGCTCCGCCCACCGCCGCACGACGCGTTCCGCCGCCGCCGAGGCGTGCTCCGCCGCGTCCTCGATCGCGCGTCGCACTGCCTCGTGGTCGTCGGGATCGGGGGCCAGCGGCTCGGCGTCGGCCAGACCGGCGGGCTGCTCGCGGATGACGCCGGCGACCGCGAGGCACGGAACGTCCGCCTCCCGCGCCAGTTCCAGGACGTGCCCGACGGTCTTGCCGTACGCCGTCTGCGCGTCCAGCGCCCCCTCCCCCGTAACCACGAGGTCCGCACGCGCAATGAGGTCGCGCAGCCCCACGCTCTCCGCCACGAGCGCCGCGCCCGACTCGATGCGCGCGCGCGGTAGCGCGGCCAGCACGCCGGCGGTGATGCCGCCTCCGGTCCCCGCGCCCGGCACATCGATGTCGCGCCCCAGGTGCTCGCGCACCATGCGCGCCCACCCCGCGATCGCGGCATCCAGGGCCGGCGCCTGCCACTCCGGCAGCCCCTTTTGCGACCCGTAGACCGCCACCGCGCCCTCCGGCCCGGTCAGCGGATTGCGCGCATCGACCGCGATCCGCACCTCGAGGTCAGGCGTGCCCTGGGTTGCCTCGATGCGGGCGAGACGCGCGAGGTGGAGGCCGCCGGCGGGCAGGTCGTCTCCATTGCGGTCGAGCAGGCGTAGGCCGAGCCGCCTCGCCACGCCGGAGCCGCCGTCCATGGTGGCCGTGCCGCCGACGCAGAGGATGGCGCGTCGTGCGCCCTCGGCCGCGGCACGGAGCAGGAGGTCGCCCACGCCCTCCGTGCTGGAGAAGGCGGGATCGCGCTGGTCGGGCGGGGTGAGAGTGAGGCCGGTGGCGGACGCGGACTCGATGATCGCCAGCGGGCCGTCCGGCGTCCGCGCCACCAGGTAGGTCGCTTCCACCTCGGCGCCGTACGAGCCACGGACCGTGGCGCGGCGAGGTTCGGCCCCTAGCGCGCGGCCGAGGATGGCCGCGGTACCGGGGCCGCCGTCAGCCATCGGCTGTTCGAGCACCTCGATGCTGCGGTCGGAGAGGGCGGCGCGCACGCCGCGGGCGAGGGATGCCGTGGCTTCGAAAGCGTCCAGCGAGCCCTTGAACTCCTGCGGGCAGACCAGGACGCGCAGGGGAGCGGCGGCCATGCGCTACGTCCGCCACCCCGCCAGTTGCAGGATGGCGCCGATGATGACGGCGGCCACGTACGCGTACGCGACGATGCGGGCCTTGCGACCGATCGCGCGGAGTTGGCGCGGCTTCATGATCACCATGTAGGCGAGCACCACCAGCGAGACAATCAGGAAGATGCGCAGCAGAGTCGACATCACCGCTCCCGTCGCGCATGGTATCTCCACACCGTCAGTTACAGCGTCAGTGAGGCCGCACGGTCGCGGTCGTTCGGTCAGGAGGACCGCGTGCGCTATCGCCGGTTGGGGTCCACGGGGTGGATGATCTCGGAGGTGGGGCTGGACGCCCGGGCGCTCCTGCAGTCGGACGCGGAGACCGCCGCCGCCACCATCCGCGCCGCCATCGCCCTGGGGATAACCGCGATGGCGTGGAGCGTGAGCGACGCGACCGAGGACATCGAGCCCCTCATCGCGAAGGCCGCCGGCTCCGACCGAGGGCGGCTCACGCTCATCGCGCTGCTGGACCACGTACCGAGCGCCGAGGCGGTCGGCCCGCAGGTCGAGGCGATCTCGTCACGCCTCGGATCCGCCGTCGACATCGTCGCCTTCCCCGGCGCCCTCGGGGACGCGGAACGCGCGGCCTTCGAGGAGGCACGGGGGCGCGGTTCCGTCCGCCTCGCCGCGACGACGGAGGATGACACCGTCCGCATCGAGGACGCCCGGGTCACCTTCGCGGAGACGCCGGCAGCCGCCCGGGATGCCCTCGATGTCGGACAGGCAACGTGCGTGCTCGTGCCAGTCGCGACGCCGGGAGACCTGCGGGCGCTCGTCGCGAGGTAGCCCCCGGGCAGGACAACGAGCGTGCCATTTCCAGTTGACTAGAACATACGTTCCTCGATAACGTTCACTCATCGAACGGATGTTCTGAGTCAACCGAGGAGGCTCGCGATGGCCTCGACGCTCTCGCCTGCTACGCACGACACCATCACCCGGGAACGCCTCGACGGTGGGGACGCCCGCCGCCGGTATCGCCGCGAGGCGAGCATGGGGCAGCGCTGTCCGCACTGCGCCGGCCCGCTCGTCTTCGGCGAGGGGTGCAGCCTCTGCCCGATCTGCGGCTACTCTGCCTGCGGGGTATAGGGCCTGCGGAGTGTAGGACCTGCGGAGCGTAGGCGGGTGTAACGCGCTACTGCGCGCCCGCCCCGTGGAGGCGCTCCGCCTCGTACTCCTCGCGGAACGCCTCCACGGTGCGGGCGAGGC
>CAYTRA010000174.1:0-6041 GCA_964439675.1 uncultured Dehalococcoidaceae bacterium | reverse complement strand
ACCCCCTCCCCCCTCGCGGGGGAGGGTTGGGGAGAGGGGCGCCGGGCCAAGCCCGGCCTCCGCCGACCGCAGAAGATCGAGGTCGCACGCAACAATCGATGCCGGGCGCAGCGCTGCGCCCTACGGCAGATCGCGATCCCGCCCCGGGATCGGCAGCACCTCGGCGGCCGCCACCTCAGAGACCGGGCGCATCGCCTCCGGATCGCAGATCGCGATCGCCGCGTTGTGCGCCCAGCCTGTCGCATTCACCATCGCCACGCGCACCGAGTCCGCACGCACGCCCTTGAAGTTCCCGTCCAGGTCGATCTCCGAATCCTCCTCGGACACGTTGCGCGTCCACGGGATCTGCTGACGGTGCATCGCCTCCAGCACCAACGCGAGGGCCATCGGCCCCGATGCGCCCAGCATGTGGCCGTAGTGCGACTTCAGCGCCGGCGTGTACATGTGGTGGCGCGTGGACGCGCCGAAGATGCGCTTCACGCCCACCGCCTCCTGCCGGTCGCCATCGACCGTGCCGGCGGCGTGCAGCGCGATGAGGTCCACCTCGCTCTGGATGCGGCCGCTGAGGACCAGCGCGCGCTGGAGCGCCGCACCGATCTGCACCGCGTCGAACCCCGGCTCACCGTCCGTGCCCGGCGAGAACGTCATCGCCTCGCCCTCGATCTCCGCGAGGATGCGTGCGCCGCGCGCCGTCGCGACTTCGAGGGCTTCCAGCGTCACGACGGCCGCCCCCTCCGCCAGCACGAAGCCGTCCCGCGCCGCGTCCATCGGCCGTGACGCCTCGGCGGGAGCGTCGTTCCGCGAGGAGAGCGCGCCCGTGCCCTCGAACGCTGCGAGACTCAGCGGCGTGATCGGCGCCTCCGCCCCGCCCGCGATCGCGACGAGGGCGTCCCCGCGACGGATCATGCCCGCCGCCTCGATGATCGCCGCCAGCCCGCCGGCGGAGCGGTTCTCCACCTGCATCGTCGGCCCTGTCACGCCGAGGAGCGACGCGACTCGATCGGCGGGCGCGTGCGGTCGGGCGTGCCGCGCCAGTACGCGCTTCGCCGCCTCCGGGTCGCCCTCGAGCAGGCGGGCGCCCTCCAGCAGCCAGTCCTCCTCCGGGCGCTCGGAGGCCATCACCGTGGCCACCCACGCCTTGTTCTGATCCGTGAAGGAGAGGCCGCTGCCCTGCACCGCGCTCAACGCCGCGCTCACCGCGAACCGCGAACGCCGGTCCAGCCGGTCCCAGTACGGCGCCTTGAAGCGCGCGTCGCGCTCGTCCGCGTCCGCCACCTCGCCCGCGATCTGCGTGCGGAACATCGAGGCGTCAAAGCGCGTGATGGCGCGCACGCCGGAGCGGCCGGCCGCCATGGCGTCCCACGCCTCGCCGGTGGTGCGCCCGATCGGCGAGACGATCCCGACGCCTGTGATCACCACGCGACGTCGAGGCGCGTCGAGTGCGTGCTCGGGCGGTGTCCGTTCGGTGGTCACGGGACGGGTGAGGGCTTAGACGCGCGCGGCGGTGGTGACGTCCGCGATTGCCGCCTCGGGGTGCGGGATGCCCGCCCACTCCAGCGTCATCGCGCCCCAGGAGAGGCCACCGCCGAAGGCCGCCAGCAGCACGTTGTCGCCGGCGTGCAGCCGGTCCTCCGCCACCGCCTCTGCGAGGGCGATCGGGATCGACGCGCTGGAGGTGTTGCCGTACTTCTGCAGGTTCAGGAACACCTTCTCCACGGGCAGGTGCAGCCGGTCCGCCAGCGCCGTGATGATGCGCCGGTTCGCCTGGTGCGGCACCACCAGGTCGAGGTCATCGACCGAGAGCCCGGAGCGCGCGACCACCTCGGCGGCCGCGTCCGCCATCGCCGTCACCGCATGCTTGAAGGTGCCCGGGCCGTTCATGATCACCCGGGCCTCGCGAGCGGCGGCGTCACCCGGCGTGCACGGCCCCGTGGCGTACAGCAGCCCGGCCTGGCTCCCGTCCGACCGCAGCATCACCGGGTCGAGGCGGCCCGGTTCGCCCTCGACGACCGGTTCCAGGATCACCGCGCCGGCGCCGTCGCCGAACAGGACGCACGTGGAGCGGTCGGTCCAGTCCAGGATGCGCGAGTACGTCTCCGCACCCAGCACCACGGCCTTCTTCGACTGCCCCGTGGCCACGAACTGCATCGCCACGCCAATGGCGGACATGAAGCCGTTGCACGCCGCGTTCACGTCGAACGACGTGCCGCCGGGCGAGCCGATGTTGTTCTGCACCAGCGAGGCCACTGCCGGGAACTGCCCGTCCGGCGTGGACGTGCCGCACACCACCAGGTCGATCTGGCTGCCGTCCGCACCCGCCGAGGCCAGCGCGCGCAGCGCGGCCTCCGTGGCCATGCTGCTCGTGGTCTCGTCCGGCGCCGCGATGCGACGCTCGCTGATCCCCGTGCGCTCCACGATCCATTCGTCGGACGTGTCCACGATCTTGGAGAGGTCGTCGTTCGTCATGACGCGCTCGGGCACGTAGCGGCCCACGCCCACGATCCGAGCCCCATGCGTCATCGCCGACCCCTCTCAGGCCTCTGGCGTCCGGCCTTCGGCGCCCCGTCGTCCACGTCCGCGAGCCGCTCCTGCAGTTCGCGCAGCGTGCGGTGGTGCAGCGCCTTCACCGCGCCTTCCGTCCGGCCCATCATACGGCCGATTTCCGCGTTGGTTCGTCCGTCAACGTACTTCAGCGCGATCACCTGCTGTCGCTCCGGCGGCAGCGCCGAGATCGCCTCCCGCACCAGCGAGATGCGCTCGTTCTCCTCCAGGCTCGCCTCCGGCCCTGGGATGTCCGCCGGAACCGCCACCGCCGCGTCCAACGCCTCGATGGGCGGGCGCCGCCCGCGGTCGCGGTACCAGTTGACCAGCAGGTTGTGCGCGATGCTCATCAGCCAGGACTGAAACTTCGCCCCGCCGCCCCGAAACTGATGCAGCCGCGTCAGCGCGTTCAGGAACGTGCGCGACGTCAGTTCCTCCGCCTCCGCCGGATCCGAGGTCCGCGACAGCAGGTACCGATACACCCGCCCCGCGTACGACTCATAGAGTTCGGAGAAAGCCGCGCGGTCCGTCAGCGCCTGCCGCGCGATCCGCTCGTCCCGGTCAGCACGGTCAGCGCGCTCATCCCCGGCGACGCGATCAGGCCGCTCCCCCCCGCCGCGGCGAGCCTCGGTTCCATGCGAGTCGGTGGGACAGGCGATGACAGGCCTCCGGCGGTATCGCCCCAGACTACAGCCCGCACCGAGTATATGGAGGCGGCTCACCCCCTCCACCCCCAGCACGACCGAGCCCGATAGCGTTCTGTCCCATCCCCCCTTGAGGGGGAGGGTGAGGGAGGGTGGTGCCGCGCGAAGCCCGGCCCACGTACCACCCGGAATCCACGACGCCCTAGGGGCTGAGGCACAACCACCCTTCCGCCCCCCTCTCGAGGGAGAGGGCTGGGGTGAGGGGCTCACGCAGGAGTGGTAGCCCCGCTCCCGACGCAACCGGCACGCCCTGACGCCTCCGCCGCCCCACCCTCCGAGGCGCGCCAACTCTACGAGGAAGAAGAGCGCCGCCGACGCTGATCCGGCTCTCCGTTCCGGAACCGAGGCTGGTACTCGGACACCCGCCCCTCCACCTGCGCCAGGTGCATCCGGTCGTGCCGGTAGCACGAGCGAAGCCACTGCATCACCGACAACTCCCCGAACATCGCGTTGCGCGACCGCCGCTCGAAGTCCTCCGGCGCCAACCCTTCGATGAAGCGCACCGTCAGGCCGCGCTGCCGGTCCACCTCCGCGATCAGGTCCGCCAGCGGCACCCCGTGCGCGTCCTCCATCCCGTAGCGCGCCGGCTCGGAGGGCGCCTGCGAGTCCGCGTCGAGGTCCGGGTTGTCCTCGCGGATCGTGCGTTCGCACCAGGAGCGGTAGCGCGCATCCATCTGCGCCAGGTGCACCAACTGCTCCTTCACGGACCAGCCGTCCTCGCCGTCCTTGTCCGGCGGGCGCTCCTCGGCGACACGCTCGCTCAGAGGCCGCACCGCGGCCAGCAGCGCATCACGCTCCTCCACCATCTTCTGCCGCAACTCGTGGATCTGTTCTGCCGTCGCCATAACGGGGATTGTACGAGTCCCCCGCCCCGTCGAGGACCCACGGGTCTACCGGAGGCCGAGGTTCGCCCCCACGCCGGGCGTCTCCGCGCCCGGTACCTCCACGACCACTGCCTCTACCGCGCCGCGCTCCGCCATCAGGGACCGCACAACCTGCTCCGCCGTCCGCACGTCCCTCGCCAGGACGCTGCCGAGCCCGAACCGGCGAAGCGCGTGCTCAACCTCCGGCCGCGCTTCGGTCAGGATCGTCCGGGCGCCGGCACGGCCACGGTGCTCCACGATCTCCTGGAGCGCCACGAGCCCGCTGGAGTCCACGTGGTGGATGTCTCGCATGCGGATTACCAGCGGCCGCGGGTCATGCCTCGGCAGCAACGTCTCGAAGGAGTGGGCGCTGTGGAAGGAGATGACCCCCTGCGCATTGAAGAACAGCACCCCCGGGTGCTCCTTCACCAGCGAGCGCAGTTCCGGCGAATAGGAGGGCGAGTCCCCCTCGGCCCCTACGTCGTCCATGATCTCCGCCACCACCGGCACGCGATGCAGGCGCCGGAGCAGCAGCACCGTGGACGTCAGCACCCCGAGGGCGATGGCGAACGTCAGGTCCAGGAACACCGTGACCAGCACCGTGCCGACCAGTGCCAGCAGGTCCTCGCGAGGCGCGGTCCGCAGCAGGCGCACCAGCTCCGGCACGTCCGCGATGCTGTAGGCCACCCACACCAGGATTCCCGCCAGCACCGCGAGCGGGATGTCCCCCGCGATCCCCGCCAGCACCACCGTGAGCCCCAGCACCGTCGCAGCGTGCACGACGCCCGCGAGGCGTGACGTCGCGCCGTTCCGGATCCCCGCCGCGGTCCTCGCGATGGCCGCTGTCGCCGGGATGCCGCCGAACACCGGCGCCACCAGGTTCGCCAGCCCCTGGCCCACCAGTTCGCGGTCGGCGTCGTGCCGGACGCCGTCCGCCGCCATCCCGTCCGCCACCACCGCCGAGAGCAGCGACTCCACCGCCGCCAGCACCGCGATCGCCGCCGCGGACGGCGCCAGTTCCAGCGCCAGCCCCACGTCCAACCACCCCAGCGAGGGCATCGGGAACGAGGTCGGCAGGTCACCGTAGCGGCTGGATACCGTCGCCGCCTCCAGCCCCAGCACCTGCGTCACCACCGTCGCGCCCACCACCACCAGCAGCGCGCCCGGTATCCGGCGCGGCCGCGCCTGGTACACGAACAGGAACGCCACCGTCACCACCCCCAGCACCGCCGAGGCGGGCTCGATGGTTCCGAGGTGGCGGACGGTGTCCGCGATCCGCTCGTGGAAGTGCTCCAGCCGAGGGTCCGTGTCGCTCAGCCCCAGCAGGTTGTTCACCTGCCCGGCCGCAATGGACACGGCGATGCCGGCCGTAAAGCCCACGATCACCAGGTGCGGCATGAAGCGGATCAGCCGCCCCAGCCGCAGCAGCCCCATCAGCACCAGGAAGATGCCCGCCAGGAACGCCGCCACCGGCAGCGCCTCCGGCCCGTGCTGCACCACCACGTGCAGCAGCAGCGGCACCAGCGCCGCCGTGGGCCCGGTGATGTTGAACCGCGAGCCACCGAAGGTCGCCGCTACGCCGCCGGCGAACGCCGCCGTGTACAGCCCCGCGACCGGCGACACCCCGACCGCAACCGCGAGGGCAATGGACAGCGGGAACGCAATCACGCCGACGATCGCGCCGGCCGTGATGTTGCGCAGCACCTCGTCGCGCGGCATCCAGGACCGCGGCCCCGAGGCTCGGGAGTCCGAGAAAACACGATCGACTTGCAAGCCCCGAAAAGACGGGACAGACAATAGAGGTTCCTACGCTTCCGAGTGTGCTGCGCCTCGCGGTCGCTCAGTGAGCGCGGCCGAAGAGCCCGACGATCACATGATCGTCCAACGCCCCCTATCCCGCCAGAGGAGAAGGTCCCTCCGCGCAAGGACTCGT
>CAYTRA010000173.1:0-6073 GCA_964439675.1 uncultured Dehalococcoidaceae bacterium | reverse complement strand
CCGTCCACGCGGGTGACCTGGATGCGCAGGCCCTGGTGGCGCACCACGTCCCCGATCCGCGGGGGGCGCTCCAGCAGCGCGAGGACGAGCCCGCTCACGGTCTCGACTTCCTCGTGCGTCACGGCTCGGCGCAGTTGCTCGCCCAGTTCGTCCAGACGCACTGTGCCGGCCACGTGCAGGCGGCCGGTGGCGTCGCGGAAGACCTCGCCGGGGACATTGCTCTCCGCCACGCGGCCCAGGATCTCCTCGCTGACGTCGTCCGGGGTGATGATGCCCGCGGTGCCGCCGTGCTCGTCCAGGACCACCGCGAACTGGACGTGTTGCGCGCGCATGCGCTGCACCACTGTCTCCAACGGAGTGGACTCCGGCACGTACGGCACCGTCTGGACTGCCGACGCGGGCAGAGGTTGCCCCGCCAGCAGCAGCGGCATCAGGTCGCGCACATGCACCACGCCGATGATGTCGTCCAGGTTCTCCCGGTAGACGGGGTAGCGCGTGTGCGTGTGCTCCCGGATCGCCTGCGCGATCTCCTCGGCGCTCGCGCCCTCGCGCAGGCCCGCCACCTGCACCCGAGGCGCCATCACGTCCTCCGCCGTGAGCGCGCCGAGGTCGAACAACTCGCGCAGCACGCGGCCTGCCCCACGTTCAATCAGGCCGGCGCTCAGGCTCTCCTCCACCACGAACTCGAGTTCCTCGGCGGAGTAATACTGGTCGTGGCTGCCCTCCGCGCGGTTGATGCCGAAGAGGCGCAACGCGCCGTTACCGATGGCGTTGAGGCCGTACACCAGCGGGAAGGTCACGGCGCGGATCACCAGCATCGGCCCGGTCACGGCTAGCGCGGTGCCCTCCGCGCGTTGGAGCGCCAGCGACTTTGGCACCATCTCGCCCAGCACGATGTGGAAGTACGTCAGGACGGCCACCGCAGCCACCGAGGCCAGCGTGTGCACCGCGATCCAGCCGGGCAGCCCGTCCCACGACACGAGTCGCTCGTCCAGCCAGTGCGCCAGCTGGTGCTCGCCGTACATTCCGAGGCCCAGCGAGGCGACGGTGATGCCCAGCTGCGCCGTGGCGATGTACCGGTCCTGGTTGCGCGGGTCGTTCAGCACCTTCGTCACGCGTCGCGCGGCCCGGTCCCCCTCGGCGGCGCGCCGTTCAAGGGAGTGCCGGGGCGCACCCACGATCGCGAACTCGGCCGCGACGAAGAGGCCGTTCACGAGGATCAGCAGCGCCACGATGATCGCCGGGACCAGCGCGCTCACGAGGACGCCTCCCGCACCACCGAGGGCAACGGCCGTGCCAGCACGGACTGCACGACCACGCCATCCGACTGCTCCACCTCGACCTCGACGCCGTCGATCTCCAGCCGCTCGCCGGGGTCAGGGATGTGGCCCAGCGACTCCGAGACCATGCCGCCCACCGTGTCGCTGTCGCCGTGCCAGGCAAAGCCGAGCCACTCGCGCGCCTCGTCCACTCGCAGTCGGCCCGGCAGGCGGACGCGCCCATCCGGCAGCGGCTCGGGCACGTTCTGCCCGGTCTGGGTCGCGCGCGGATCAGCCAGCACCTCGCCCAGCAGGTCCTCCAGCGTCACCAGGCCGGCCACGCCGCCGTGCTCGTCGAAGACGATCGCCTGCTCGGAGCGTTGGCGGCGCAACTCGGCCACGAGCCGCTCGGCGCGCATCGACTCCGGCACCGTCGCGATCGGTCGCATGACCTCCTCGACGCGCCGGTCGGCCTCCCCCGCCGCGAGGCGTCGGGCGACCTCCTTCGCGTGCACCACGCCCACCACGGTGTCCAGCGTGCCTCGGTAGACCGGGAGGCGGGTGTAGACGTTGTCCACCAGGTGCTCCTGTGCCTCGCGCAGCGTCCAGGAGCCATCCACGCCCACGATGTCCAGGCGCGGGATCATCAAGCGTCGCACGGGCAGCAGGCTCAGCCGCAGCGCGCGGTCCAGACGCTCCTGCTCGCGGTCCGAGAGCAGCCCACCGTCGTGGCTCTCGGCGATGAGGAGCGATATCTCCTGCGGCGAGTGGATGTGGCGGTGGCCCTCCGTGGGCCCGCCCATCACCCGCAGCAGCAGGATGCCGCTGCCGTTCAACAGCGCGATCAGCGGACGCAGGACCCAGAGCGAGACCCGCATAGGCATCGCGGTGTAGAGCGCCGCACCGGTGGGAAACTGGAGCGCGATGGACTTCGGCACCAGTTCGCCGGCAACCACCTGGGCGGCGGTCAGCGCCACCAGCGTGATCGTGCTCGCCGTGGCCAGCGCGGCCGCCTCGCTGCTCCCGAGCACACCCTCCAGCCACCCGCCGAGGCGTGGCGCGAGCGTAGCCTGCGCGTACGCGCCCACCACCAGGCTGGAGAGCGTGATGCCCACCTGGCAGCAGGCGACGTAGCGGTCCAGGGCTCGGCCGTCGTCCAGGATGCCCATGATCCAGCGCGCCGTGCGGTTTCCGGCCTCGGCGGACTCGCGGATCCGGGTGCGTCGAGCAGACACGGCAGCGAACTCGGCCGCCACGTAGAGCGCGTTCGCCAGGAGTAGGGCGACAACGATGAGGAAGGCTATCGCCACGGGGCGGCCGTCCTGGTCGTGAAGAGGGGGATCAGCGGGGCCATGCCCCGCCTGATACTGGAGTCCTCCATGCGTGGAGGATAGCGGCAACGTCGAGGTTTGCGTGCACCTCGGTGTGCGCGATTACGAGACGACTACGCGCAGCGCGCGACGAGCGGTTGACCCGCCGGCAGCCCGCTGGGGAACAGGTCGAGCCACGCTGCATTCACGAATGGCGGCGCAGACGGGATGTACGCCACGAACACGCCCCGACCGTCCGCGGCGAAGAACGACAGCCGTTCCAGGTCTGAGCAGCCCTCCGCCATCGCGGTGGCGACGAGCAAGGACGAGGAGCCTCCGCTGAACACGATCAGCCCGAAGCCGCGCTCCGGGATCTCGCCGGAGGTAATGCGGCCCGTGGTGGCGCGGTAGACGAAGTCCACGGCCTCCACGCTCGCGAGCTCGCCCGGCATCACCACCGTCACGCGCGCCGTGTCGACCAGGCCGGACACGGACGCCTCCGGCGTCACGGCCGTGATCCGCGTCGCGCTCACCACGTTGACCTCGGTCGCCTCTTCGTCGCCAACGAACACCTTCGCGCCCGCCCCAAAGCCGGTGCCGGTGATGACGATCGAGGTACCTCCCGTGTCCGGCCCGGTCAGCGGGGTCACCTCCACCACCGAGGGCGGCAGCAGGTACTGGAAGGCGTTGGCCAGCGTGTGCGCCTGCCCGTCCGGGTTCCGCACGGTCACGGTGGCGATCCCCCAGCCGGGAGGCGTCACCGCGGTCGCGGCGCTGGTGCTGGTCACCTCCACGTCGGTCGCGGGGTTGCCGTTCACAAGCACCGTCATCCCGGCCAGGAAGTTCGTGCCCATGAGCGTGATGGTGCGGCCGCCGGCGCTGGATCCAGTGGCCGGGGCCACCTTCGTCAGCGTGGGGCCCTTCTGATAGGTGAAGGCGCCGGTCAACTTCGCGGTCTTGCCGTCGGTGTTGGTGACGGTGATGTCCACCTTGGTAGCCGAGGCCTGCGCGGGCGCGATGGCCGTGATGTGCGTCGGGGTCACGCTTGAGACGACCCCGGGGGCCGACCCGAAGGTGACGCTGAGTCCGGGGTTGAAGTTCGCCCCGGTGATCAGCACCACGGTCCCGCCGGCCTCACCCCCCACCGAGGGGCTCACGCTCGTGACGACGGGCGCGGCAGCGCTCGCGTAGGTGTAGGCGTTCGCCCTGGTCGCGGTCTGAGAGTCCGGGTTCGTCACCGTCACGGACACCACCTGGCCCACGGTCCCAGCCGGCGCGGTCGCTCGGATCGAGGTGGGGCTGAGGTAGGCGACGTTCGTGGCGGCGGTAGCGCCAAAGCGCACGGCGGCGCCCGGCGCGAAGCCGGTGCCGGTGAGCGTGACCACCGTGCCGCCGCCGTTGGTGCCGCTGCTCGGGCTGAGGGCAGAGACGGTCGGCGGGGCTGCCTGCGTGTACGTGAAGGCCGCAGGCAGCGTCGCAGACTGACCGTCCGCGTTCGTGTAGACCACGTCCGCCGGCCCCACCACGCCCCATGGCGTGGACGCCGTCGCGGACGTGCTGCTGGTCACGGTCACGTTCGTCGCCGCGCGCCCGCCCACGGTGACCGATGCGCCCGAGGCCAACTCGGTGCCGGTGAGGGTGATCGTGGTCGCGCCGGTGGTCGGCCCGGTGGCGGGAGCGACAGCGGTGAGGGTGGGAGGCGGGCCCAGGTAGCGAAACGCGCCGCTGATGGTGGCGGACTGTCCATCGAGGTTCGTCACGGTCACGATCACGTCCGCCGGCGCGTGGGCAGCCGTGGTGACGTTGATCTGCGTGGCCGTCACGGACGTGACTGTGCCGGGCACGCCGCCAAAGTCCACGGTCGCACCGGCCACGAACCCCGTCCCGGTGATCACCGTCGCCGTTCCGCCGGCCATAGGTCCGGTGGCCGGCGAGATCGAGGCAATCGAAGGTGCGGGTGCGCCCTCGGCGCTGGCCGTGAGGATCACGACGACCGTCGCGGCCAGGAAGGCCGCCACGAACCATGAGCGGGCGTGCGTCGCGCCGAGCGCCAGCGTATGCATTGCCCTCGATGCTACGGAGACCGTGCCCGACCCCCGATCGGGGAAACCACCAATCGAGGGCGCTCGGCCCCCCTCGGATCGGGCGGGGGATCAGCGCTACAGTGCCAGCAGGAGCACTCGTGACCGATAGCCCCACCGACGCCACCCCCCTCAACCTCGCGCGCGCCTGCATCGAGGCGTGGGCGACGGCGCCCGAGCACGCCTCGCGGCCGGCGTTCACGTTCATCGGCGCCTCCGGCGACCGGACATGGACCTACGGCGAATTGTGGGCGGACGTGCAGCGCATCGCCCGGGGCTTCGTGGCGCGTGGCCTCCAGCCCGGGCAGCGCGTGCTGGTGCGTGTCCCCCACTCGCCGGAGTACGCGCTCGCCTTCCTCGGCGCCACGCTGGCGGGAGGGGCCCCCATCCCCGCTTCGCCCGCCCTCACGCGGGAGGAGGCGGAGTTCCTGCTGGCGGACGCGGAGGCGGCGTTCCTCGTCACCACGCCAGACCTGGCCCTGCAGGGCTTCGCCGGCCAGACCGTCGACGCGGACGACCTCGCGAGGCTCGACGGCCCCGGCCCCCTGCCCGTGACGGACGCCGAGGACCCGGCGTACCTCATCTACACCTCGGGCAGCACCGCACGCCCGAAGGGCGTCCTCCACGCCCATCGCACCGTCCGGGCGCGTCGCCTCATGCGCGAGGCGTGGCAGGGCTTCACGCCGCAGGACCGCACCCTGCACGCGGGCACCCTCAACTGGTCGTACACCCTCGGGGTGGGCCTGCTGGACGCCTGGGCCGCGGGGGCGCACGCCCACCTGTCCGAGCAGCCCGTGGAGCCTGCGCGCTGGGTCGACCTCATCGAGGTGCGCGACATCTCGATCTTCATCGCCGTGCCGACGATCTACCGCCAGATGCTCAAGTACGGCGAGGTGACACGGGGACGCCTTGGCGGCTTGCGCCACGGCCTCTGCGCCGGCGAGCCGCTGCCCCCGGCGCTCCTCCAGGAGTGGCGCGAGGCCGCCGGCACCGACCTCTACGAGTCCCTCGGCATGACCGAGATCAGCACCTACATTTCCACTGCCCCGGGCTCCGAGGTGCGCCCTGGCTCCGCCGGCAAGCCCCAGCCCGGCCGCCGCGTCGCCATCCTCGGCGAGCGCGAGGACGAGCCCGGCCTCACGACGGGCGAGGAACTTCCGCGCGGCGAGGTGGGCCTGCTGGCCGTGCACCGCTCCGATCCCGGCCTGATGCTCGGGTACTGGCGCCGGCCCGCCGAGGAGGCGCAGGTGCTCCAGGGCGAGTGGTTCATCGGCGGCGACCTCGCCTCCATGGACGAGGACGGCTACGTCTGGTTCGCCGGCCGCGCCGACGACATCATCAAGTCGTTCGGTCTGCGGCTCTCGCCGATCGAGATCGAGACGGAGATGTCGCACCATCCCGGTGTGCAGGAGGTCGCGGCGGT
>CAYTRA010000172.1:0-6079 GCA_964439675.1 uncultured Dehalococcoidaceae bacterium | reverse complement strand
CGGACTTCTCGAGTTGCTCGGGCGTCTCGGTGGCCAGGTTCGCCAGGTAGATGTTGTGGAGCCACACCTCGCCCAGGCCAGAGGCCGCGTGGGCCTCGCGGAAGCGGGCGCAGTCCTCGTCCGTGTGCTTCGTGGCGCGCCAGGTCTGGGGGGCGCTGACGAAGATCTGGAGGGTCTCCATCTCCTTCTCCACCGCGCGCTCGATCGCGCGGTAGAGGCCGCCCGCGGCGGAGACGTGCCCG
Source organism: uncultured Dehalococcoidaceae bacterium (assembly GCA_964439675.1). Classification (GTDB taxonomy): domain Bacteria; phylum Chloroflexota; class Dehalococcoidia; order UBA2979; family UBA2979; genus W-Chloroflexi-9. The sequence continues at coordinate 5,837 of CAYTRA010000172.1, read as the reverse complement.
CCAACCTGGATCTGCTGCTGAGGGCTCATCTCGCTCCCCTTCTGGAGTGGTCGTCCGTCCGTGTCCGCGCGCCCGGGGAGTGGCGTCGGCGGTCACGAGACAGGGTACCAGCGCCTACTCCGGTGACTCCCCCGCGACTACGGGGAAACCCTCATGCAGCCGATAACTAGAGGGAAGGAGGCGCGAGCCATGTCCGACCCGGAATACTGGTTCGCGCCACTCCCTCGGAGCGGGGGCCTGGCGGCGCGCTCCGCACTGGTGCTGATCACCGATCCTCGCGCCGCCGTGGCCGCCACGCTGGTGCTGCAGGAGATGGGCTACACCGTGGACCTGGGCTCCGAGCCCACGTACGCCCTCCGCTGGCTGCGCCGCGCGAGGTATGACGTGGTCCTGGCCGGTGGGGCGGGCGTCGCGACCGTCGAGTTCGCCTCGCGGCTGCGGGAGGCGGCGCCAGACGCGCGCGTCCTGCTCATGGCGGAGCGTCCCCTGCTGGAGGGCGACCTGGGCGCGCTGAACATCGAGGTGCTGCGCCTGCCGATGGACGTGAACGCGCTGGTCGCGCGCTTCATGCCGGCGAGGGCCTGAAGGGACGTCGGCAGCCCTCGAGATGACCGAAAGCCCGCCATACCGGCTCGAGAACGGTGTACGCGCCTGCTCGATTGTTGATGGCACCGGGGGGCGGTGATACCTTCAACCCCGTACGGCCCAGCCCCGCGAGACCGGCTGGCGGCACCGGAAGGCTCCATCTTGGCGTACAAGATTATCGAGACGTGCATCGGCTGCACGGCCTGTGTGAAGAAGTGTCCCGTCGAGGCCATCACAGGGCTCCGTAACGAGCTCCACGTGATCGACGCGGAGGTCTGCATCGACTGCGGCGCCTGCGGCGCGGTCTGCCCTCCTGAGGCGATCCTGGACGAAGTCGGCGACATCTGTCGCACGTTCCCGCGTCGCGAACTCCCCTTGGCGAAGGTCGTGGAGGAGAACTGCATCGGCTCCGGGTGCGAACTCTGCATCAACATCTGCCCGTTCGAGGCGCTGTCGCTGCAGGACGCTCCCAACCACCACGACTACTACGGCATGGCGACCGTGGACCCGAAGAAGTGCGTGGGCTGCCGCCTCTGCGAGCAGGCCTGTGGTTGGTCCGCCATCTACATCGACCCGCCTCGGGAGATGCTGAAGAAGAAGGTCTACCCCGTGGAGATCCTCACCCCCAAGAAGGGCAAGGGCCTCCAGAGGGCAACGGCGAACGCCTAGCCTCATTCGAGACACCGAACGGCCCCGCTTCGGCGGGGCTGTTTCGTGTCCGGGACCAGCGGATGCAGGACACGCCGTGACTGACGCCCCGATGGAACTACGCTTCGTCCGCCTGCGCCCCGGCGCCCGCATCCCCGCGCGCCAGACCGAGCACGCGAGCGGCTTCGACCTGCACGCCTGCCTGGACGCACCGATCGAGGTCGGCACGATGCCTGTGCGGGTCCCCTGCGGCATCGCCATGGCCGCGCCACCGGAGGCGGACGTGCAGGTGCGCCCTCGGTCCGGGCTCTCGGCGAAGGGCGTCATGGCCGTGTTCGGCACCGTGGACGCGGACTATCGAGGCGAACTGATGGTCACGCTCTACTGCCTGCCAGAGGCCGCCCCGTACGTCGTGCAGGACGGCGACCGCATCGCCCAACTCGTCGTCGCCCGCCTCGCCCCGGTCGAGTGGAGCGAGGTGGACTCGCTGGAGGACACCGCGCGCGGCGCGGGCGGCCACGGCTCAACCGGCGTCCGGTAGCCCTCGATCTCTCCGGGCCGATTTGTCCGGACAAGGCGAGAGCGGACCTTGCGGTCCGCTCTCTCACCAACATCTGCCGTGCGGCGGGGGTACTGATTCTCGACAGATGCGGCTTCTGAACGCTGCGCGGGCCCTGCCCGCGCGGGATTAGAGCGACGTGGTCTCCTCGATGACGTCGGGCGGCTCGGCGAAGACGTAGTGGTACAGCAGGGCTGCCAGCACGCCGCCGATGATGGGGCCGATCCACCACACCAGGTGGCTCGTCCACTCACCCTCCAGCAGCGCAGGTCCCAGCGCTCGCGCGGGGTTCATCGCGGCGCCGGTCAGCGGGCCGGCCGCCAGGATGTCCATGGTGATGATCAGACCAATCGCCAGGCCGGCCACCAGGTTCGGTCCGCGGCGGTCCACCGCCGTGCCGAAGATGACCAGCACCAGGAAGAAGGTCAGCACCACCTCGATGCCCACGCCCTTGCCGAACTCGATGCCCGGGCCGAGCGCCGGCGTACCGAGGGCGGAGGCCTCGCGGAGGCCCTCCGGGAACAGCAGCGTCAGCGCGATCGCCGCGAGGATGCCGCCGACCAACTGCGCCAGGACGTAGCCGATCGCCTCGGCAGTGCCCTGGCGACGCGTCACCCAGAAGCCGGCGGTGACCGCCGGGTTGAAGTGACCGCCGCTAATGTGCCCCAGCGCCAGCACCATCAGGCCGATCGCGAGCCCGTGCGCGAGCGCGATCTCGACGAGGCCGATGTTGGCGTTCCCGGCGGCGAGGACGATGGAACCTGCCCCGGCGAACACCAGCGTGAAGACGCCGATGGCCTCTGCGAGCAGCTTCCGCGGGTCGATGGTGGCGCCCATGGTTCCCTCCCCGCCGAGCCCAAACGCGAAGCGCGTCCGGCCTCCCGACTGCGGAATAGAACCATGAAACCGCGAACAAGTCAACACGCTTGAACAGATCATAGTTTTCCACAGGTTGACCGGATCGCCCCCAAGCTGAGCGGGCGCCGGTGGTGGAGAACGTGCGCCCGCGCGGTGCTAGGCTCCCGGCGTGGGCCGGCTCCTTCCGCAACGCACCTCGTTCGCCCTCGGGGCTACCGTGCTCGCGGCCGTGGCCCTGCTGGCCGGCGCCTGCGGCGGCGACCAGGGCATCCGCATCAGCGCCATCACCTCCACCCCCGCGAGCGGCGAGGGCACCGCGACCCCGACGCCGACGAGCGTCCTCAGCAGCGTCGATGAGGACACGCTTGTCCCTGTCCCGCCCCTGCCAGACAACCCCTTCGGCGGCGGCCGCGACGTCGAGGCCTACCTCGCGGCAGGCGACCCGGATCTCGCGGGCTGTCTGCCTGACCTCGTCCGCACCTGGGGGCTCGCCGACGAGACGGAGGGGCCTCGATGCCTCTCGGTCGACATCGATGGGGACCGGGACAACGAGTTCGCGTTCTTGATCTCGTTCGGCGTGGACGCGGGGCCGCAACCGTCTGACCTCTGGTTCTTCGAGTCGGCCGGAGAGGACTTCCGCTTCTTCAACTCCGGCCGCGCCATCGCCAACGCCTCCACGTCCGGCCTGCACATCCGCCAGGTGGAGGACCTGACGGACGACGGCAAGCCGGAGATCGTTGCGACGTGGGAGGACTGCGGCGCCTCGACATGCGTCACCAACCTCCTCATCGCCAGCCACCACAACGGCATCCTCGAAGACCTCGCGCCCGACGACTCCAGCATCGAGAGCATGGAGGAGTTCGAGATCGAGGGCGGCGTGATCACGATGCAGGGCGGCACCATCGCCAGCGTCGGCGCGGGCCCGCAACGAGGCGCGACGCAGGTGGTGTCATGGGCGGGCAGCCGCTTCCGCCTGGAGACTGAACCCGGCGAGGCGGCCTACCTGGTCCACCTGGTGAACGACGCCGACCGCGCCTTCGCGGCGGCGGAGTACGCGGAGGCGGGCTCGCTCTACCTCGAAGCGGCCTCCAATGCCTCGCTCCCGGACTGGAAGGCGGAGACGGGGCAGGCCGCCGGCCGCACGGAGCTGCAGGCGTACTCCACGTTCCGGGCCGCCCTCGCGGCCGAGCGCTCTGGCGACTCGTCTCGGTCGCTCGCGCTCCTCCGACAGGCCGCCGACGACTACCAGGGCTCCATGCACGGCAGCATCGCGGAGGCGTACCTGGAGGCGATCGAGGGTGGCGCGACACCCGGCGAGGCGTGCAGCACCGCGGAGATCTTCATCGAGTCGTTCCAGGGGCTGTTCGTGCAGTTCTGGGACTACGGCAGCGCGAACCCGCAGCGCACCGTCTTCACGCTCTGCCGCTGACCTCGACGTCCGTGCGTGCCTCGAAGCCCTCGCCCTCGGGGAGGTCGTCCGGGTGCGTGGGGTACGTCGAGAGGGCCATGCCCAGCGCCGCGAAGCCGAGGAGCACCGCGAAGGCGTAGAACGCCGCGTCGTACGAGCCGACGCGGTCGTACCAGACGCCCACGACGAACGGCCCGACAGCGTTCGCCAGCATCTGCACCGGCTCGAACGAACCTCGGATCTTGCCCAGCGCGCGACGCCCGAAGTAGTCGGCGTACACCACCTGCATCAGCGACACCTGCACCCCGAAGAACGCGCCGTAGACCACCGCGTACGTCATCGCCGCCGGCAGCGAGGCCGCGTTCATCAGCAGCAGCACGGAGGCGCCCGACCCCGCGAGCGAGATCGCCATCGCCCAGCGCATGGTGATCCGCTGCGCGAGCATCCCACCGAGGATCGCGCTGAGCGCTCCCACACCGGAGAACACGGTGATCACCATCGCCGCCTGCGTACGGGGCAGGCCCTGGTCCACCAGGTGCGGGATCTGGTGGAAATTCACCGCCCCGCCGCACAGGATGGTCACCGCCACCGAGGTGCCCACCAGCCAGTAGGCGCGCGTGCGCACCGCCTGGCGGAGCGTGAAGTCGCGCTCGATCGGGGCGCTCGGCAACCCATCGATGTCCACGGGCTCGGGATCGCCGTCCGGGCGGAGGCCCATGTCCTCCGGCCGCCGGCGCATGAGCACCAACGAGGGCACCGTGATGACGAGGGCGATCGCGGCCAGCGCGACCCAGCCCGCACGCCAACCGCCAAACACCTCGATGGCCAGCGCGACGACCAGCGGGAACAGCGCCATGCCGACTCGAGGGCCGACCGCGACGATGCCGGCGACGCTCGCCCGGCGTCGGATGAACCAGTTGGCCGTGGCGACGAAGCCCGCAGGCGACATGGCGCCCACGGAGACCGCTCGCCCGATCGAGTAGAAGAGGAGCAGGTGCCACAACGCCTGCATCTGGCTGAGCGCCAGCGCGCACACCGCCATGATCAGGCCGGACACCACGATCACCCAGCGCCCGCCCCAGCGGTCCACCACGATGCCCGTCACGGGCACGATGACCCCGGCAACGAGCCCGCCGATGGAGATGGCGGCCGCCACCTCCGACCGGGACCACCCGAAATCGTCCTCCAGCAGTTGCGCGAAGACCCCGAGGATCGGGTTGAAGAAGACGACGGAGCCGAAGGTCGCGGAGAAGGCAGCCGCCACCACCCACCAGCCGTAGAAGAAGCGGCTGCCGCCGGGGCGGGATCGGACAGGCGAAGCGCTCAGAGAGCCCTCGTTCCTTCGTCGATGCGGGAGGCGAGGGATCGCAGTCTACGCAGCCCCGCCGCTACGTCCGAGCGCACGCTCAGGCGAGGCATAACGGGAACGCCTCCCGCGCCCGATCCTTCGAGGCGTTGACCTGCCCGCGCGCGGAAACGTAGTGTCGAGGGCACGCATCCGAGCGGCCTCGCCGAGGATCGGTAGGCCCCGAGGCCGGGAGGCTCCCCATGCTCCGCCGCATCCGTTCGCTCGTCTTCGTGATGGTGGCCGCGGCCGCCGGCGCCTTCCTGGGCCGCCTGGCCCTGAACGCCCGCCAGAAGAGGGCGGCGGGCGAGCCCGCCACCGCCATTGACCGGGCGTCCATGTCGCTACGAGTGCAGGACGTGGTGCCCGGACTGGTCGCGGCCTTTCGAGTGAAGGATGCGCCATGGTCCTGGTTCCACATCCCGTCCTGGCTG
>CAYTRA010000171.1:0-6080 GCA_964439675.1 uncultured Dehalococcoidaceae bacterium | reverse complement strand
TCTCGTCGGAGGTCTCTTCTCGATCAGCCGTCTCGCAGGTGTGTGGTCAGTACAGTTGGGGTGGGGAAAGAGGCGCCCCCAGGGCCAGAGACGTAACGACAGCCCGAGGGCTCCCGCCCTGTCCGCCCTTCGACAGGCTCAGGACGAACGGGTCTGAGGCCACTTGCTCGGACACGACGCTGATGGGCCAGTGCCTCGCCACGCTACGCCGACGCCGGCAGGTCGGCGCGAGAGGCCTACCCGCAGCGGGCGAGCAGCGGCAGGTTCGCCGGCAGGCCCTCCGAGAAGTGCTGGTTCCACTCGGCATTCACGAGGGCTACCTGCGCGCCGGGGATGTACCCGACGAAGCGCCCGTCCACCGTGGTGAAGAACCGGGCGTCCTCCACCGCGCAGCCGGTCGCGCTCACAAGTTCTTCGTTCGTGCCGCCGCCGAAGAGGATGAGGCCCACGCCACCCCGCGGCACCTCCCCGGACAGGAGGCGTCCACGCGTCTCGCCGGGCACGTTCGCCACCTGCGACTCCCCGCTCACGCGCACCTCCACGCTGTCGAGCGCGACGCCTCGAGGCGTGTTCGCGTACACCTGGAAGCGCAGCGTCACCCCACCATCCGAGGGCGCAACGAACGTCACCGTCGCACCCGACGGCTGGAGGGCGATCGCCGGCCCGGCAGTCTGCGACCACACGAACTCCGTGGCGCCCTCGCTGGTGGCCGTGAGCGTGACGGTGGAGTCGCGCTCGACCGTCTGGTCGGCCCCCGCGTCCACGCGAGGCAGGCCGAGCGACGCGCTGTTGGAGGACGTCACGCGGCGCAGGTAGTGCGCGTTGAACGCCTCGGACGCTGCGAACTCGACGCCGTCGAGCGCGTACACCCCTTCGAGGGCGACCGGAGCGCCGCTGCTGCCGCGCGAGCCATCGCGCTGGTTCACCTGCAGGTGGATGTGCGCGATCCCGTTGTTCTCCGCCTCCCCGTCCGGCGCCACCGTGCCGATCCGCTCGCCGACGCTGACCGCGCGTCCTCGGTCCATGCCGGCCGCGGCGAAGACGTGGCACAGCAGGACGTTGATGTCGTCATTGCGGACGGAGACGCAGGAGTCGGAGACGTAGCCGACGCTGCCGGAGATGGGCGACAGCACCGGCGTACCGCCCGTCTTGCTGCGGTCCACCCGCGCAAGGTCGAGCGCGTACGGGTCGACGCCCTCGTGGGTGGCGGTGTTGTAGCCGCCGATCACTTCCCAGTCGGTCCCTGCGGGGGCGGGGAAGCGGAGGCCCTCGGCGGCGCTTCCGGCGTCGAGCGTGAGTACGAAGGTCGCGACGAACGACGCCGCCACGACGATGAGGCGCGGCAGCCCGCGCGAGACCAGAGCCCGCATGCACCCTCCCTGGCGCGCCGAGGTTCATCGCCCCGGACGCGCCAGGGCCTCGGAAGATGGTCCACAGATAAAACGTCGCAATACGTACGTTCGTTCGGCACCGGCTGCGGGAATTGCCCCACGAGTTGCCCCGCGGATTCGGGGAGCGCGGCAGCGCCCCGAAGCGGTGTTCGGGGCGCCGTCGTCCAGGAGAACGGACTGCTGCGAGTAGGGCTAACTCAGGTCCCAGGGCTGGAGTTGAGCGGTCAGGGCGACCTCCTGGCCGCCACGGCTCACGATGATCGTCACCTCGTCCCCCACGTCCGCGATGTCGACCGCTCGCGCGAGGTCCTCGAAGCGCCGGACGACCTCGCCGTTCACGGAGACGATTACGTCGCCCTCCCGGATGCCCGCGCGCTCCGCGGCGGACCCGGGGGTGACGAAGTCCACGCGTACACCCTGGGCCACGGGGATGCCCAGCTGGTCGGCCACCACCTGGTCCAGGTCCGTGGTGCTCACCCCGAGTTGCGGGTGCTGGATGTCCTCGCCGGCGAGCATCTGCGGCAGGAAGCGCTGGGCGGTGTTGGACGGCACGGCGAACCCGATCCCGGCGAAGACGCGCCCCTCCGGGTTCTCGATGGAGGTGTTGATGCCAATGACTTCGCCGGCCAGGTTGAACAGCGGGCCGCCGGAGTTGCCGGGGTTCAGCGCCGCGTCCGTCTGCAGCACGTCGTGGATCGTGCGCTGCGCGAACGCAGACTGCGAGGTGCGGTTGGTCGCCGAGATGATGCCGCTGGTCACGGTGAACTTCTGGTCGAACGGGCTACCGATCGCGAACACCGGCTGCCCCACCCGCACCTCGTCCGAGTTGCCGAAGGTGACCGGCTGCAACATCGAGGAGTCGAAGGAGGTGGTGCGGATCACGGCCAGGTCGTTCGCGGGATCGGTGCCCACCACGGTGGCCAGGGAGGCGGCGCCGTTGGGCAGCGTCACCTTCAGGCTCTGCTGGCCCTGCACCACGTGGAAGTTGGTGAGGACGTGGCCCTCGCGGTCGACGACCACGCCGCTGCCGCTCACGCCTGCGCCGACGCCCATGCTCTCGATCAGCACGACCGAGCCGCCGACCTCCGCGACCACGTCCGAGAAGTCCACCACGCCCTCCACGCGGGGCGTGTTGGCCGCGGGGCGCGTCGCGTCCGCCGTGGCGTCCGGGTCCGTCTCGGCAGTAGCGGAGGGCGTCTCGGTGCCCCCGGCCTGCGGCGACTCGTCGGAGCAGGCCGACAGCAGCGCGCCAAATACGAGGGCGAACGAGGCGATGGCTACCAGGCGTCCGGAACGTGCGAAGAAGCGCCCGAAGGCGCGTTCAACCCAGTGCATGTCTCCGGCAGCCATGGAACCCCTCCGAGTCTTCAGGACTCCATGCTGCACGCGCACCGTCAACAAGCAGTGTGATGGACGTGAAACGACTGCTAACAACCCACGGGGCGGCAGCAGGGCGCGTTAGCGCCCCTTGAACTCCGGTCGACGCTTCTCCCGGAAGGCGAGCGGGCCCTCCTGGGAGTCTTCCGTGGACTGGACGATGGTCATCGCCGCCTGCGCGGACTCCAGCCCCTCCACGAAGGACTGCGTGAGCCCACGATAGACCAGGCGCTTCGCCAGTTGGACGGCGATCGGCGGGCCGTCCGCCAGCCGCTCCGCGTACGCGCGCACCTCGGTCATCAGCGAGTCGTGCGGGACGACCTTCAGCAGGTAGCCGATCTCCAGGGCCGTCGCGGCGTCGAAGAGCTCGCCCGACCACAGCAGGTCCAGCGACTTCTGGATGCCCACCAGGCGCGGCAGCATCCACGCACCGCCGTCGCCGGGGATCAGCCCCACGTTCACGTAGGACATCCCGAAGCGCGCCTGGTCGGAGGCGATCCGGATGTCCGCCTGCGAGGCCATGTCCATGCCGGCGCCCACGGCCGCGCCGTTGATCGCGGCGATGTAGGGCTTGTCCAGGTACTGGAGCGCCTGCGGCACGCGATGGACGCTAAACCTTAGGGAGTTGCGACGCTCGCCGGCGTTGCTCTCCGCCATCAGCACGCGGTCCTCGCTGCCGGTCGCGCGCAGGTCAGCGCCGGCGCAGAAGGCGCGCCCCGCGCCGGTGACCACCACCACGCGCACGCCGTCGTCCTCCGCGGAGCGCCGGATCGCGTCCGCCCACTCCAGCAGGAGGGCTTCCGAGAACGAGTTCATCCGTTCCGGGCGGTTCAGCGTGATGGTCGCGATACGGTCCTGCACGTCGTACAGGATCGCCTCGTAGTTCCCGGCAGCGTCCATCAGGGTTCCCTTCTCGGATGTGGCACGGGCGGCGCATCGAGGATGGCCCCGCGCGCTCACCGCCCGCAGGAGGGGTTGCCGCCCTCGCCGCGTCTCGTTCTCGCCGCGAGTCTACACGCCTACCGGCGATGGCACCGAGGACGCGGCGAGGGCCGCCTGGCGACGTATTACGGATCGCAGGGGCGTCAGAAAATGACTGGCCGCAGGGGGCGCCGCCGCGCTACGGTTGCACGTCGATGCGGACCCCAGCGCTCCGTCAACTGTTCGTACTCGCCGTCCTCGTTCTGGGGGCGGCGTTCGCCGTGGGCTGCGATCGCACGGCGGAACTCATCCCCGGCCGCGCCACGCCCACCCCCACCGGCACGGAGCAGGTCGCGACCGCGACCTCCACCCCCATCATCGTCAGCCCCGGGGAGGGCGCCGGAAGCGGCGAAGCCACCGGCGGCCGGGTCATCGAGGACCACCAGCTCGCGCTCTCGGTGGTGCAGGTGCTGGCCATGGACAACCGCTCCGGCGTCGAGCAGGTGGTCCGCTTCGGCAGCGGTGTGGTGGTGGACATGGAGCAGGCGCTGATCGCCACGGCGTACCCCGTGGTCACGCCGCACAGCGGCACCGGCGTCCCCGCCTACACCTCGATCATCATCGCCACCGACCGCGAGCCCGGCACGGAGCCGGTGCGCGAGTACCGCGCGGAGGTGGTGGCTGCGAACCCGCAGGCGGACATCGCGATCCTCCGGGTGACCTCGGACCTCTCCGGCGCGGCGCTCGCGCCGGGCGCGTTCGACCTGCCGGAGGCCATCATGGGCGACACCGGCACGGCTGGCGTGGGCTTCGGCCTGCGCCTCTTCGGCTACCCCGGCGGCGGCGCGGGCCAGGCCTCGCAGGTGGTGAACACCGCCCAGGCCTCCGTCACTGGACAGCGTGGCTCCGTGGACATCAGGGGCCGGACGTGGTTCAAGACGGACGCCCGCATGCCCTACGGCGCGGCGGGCGGCCCGGCCTTCGACCGCTTCGGCGCGCTGGTGGGCCTCATGGCGCAGGACCGCTACACCCCCGCGGGTGACGTCGGCCAGGTGCGCCCCCTGGAACTCCTGACCCCCGTCCTTGAGCAAGCCCGCAACGGCGAGGCCTACCGCCCGGCCCTCTTCCGCACGGGCACGGTCGCCGGCGGCCTCCAGCCCGCCCCGGGTACCGGCATCTACGTCAGCAAGCCGGCCTTCGCCGAGAACGCCGTGGAGACCAGCAACGGCCGCGACCTCTTCGACTACCAGACGGCCTTCCTCGAGGGCCTCGGCGCGCTCTACTACGAGTACGAGGTCGTGGGTGCGGCCAACGGCGCGACGGTGGAGGAGCGCTGGTTCCTGGACGACGTCCGGCAGGAGTCGCTCTCCTCCGATTCATCCTGGACTGGTGGCGGCTTCGGGCTGGTCACGGACAGGATCACCGTCCCCACGTCGAACGGCCTGCCCAGCGGCCGGTGGCGCCTCGAGGTGTGGGTGGACGGCGTGTTGCACGCCTCCGGCACGGCCGTGGTGGGCGTCACGTTGCCCGAGCCCACCGCCACCTTCGCGATCGCCGCGTCCATCGCCAACCTGGATGGCACGGTCGCGTCCGGGGCGTTCGTGGGCGCGGAGCAGTTGCTGATGATGTTCGACCTGGCGGGCATGGAGTCCGTGGGCGAGGTCCAGTGGGTCGTCTTCCGGGACGGCCAGCGGATCTATGACTCGCCGATCCTGCCGTGGCAGCACGGCGATTCAGGCCGCTTCTGGGTGGGCTACCGCTCCGGCGAGCCCGTTGGCCCCGGCCTCTGGGAGTTCGAACTGCACGCGGACGGCCGCATCATCGGCACCAGCAGCGTCCAGCTCTTCTAGCCCGCCGCCTTCCGAGGCGTCCCGAGCCCTCGATGCTCGCTAGCACCGCGCGAGGATCGCCTCAAGTTGCGCGCGCGTGATGTTCGCCCCGGACAGCACCAGCACCACGCGACGGCTGCGCACGCGCTCGCGCTCCTGGAGGGCTGCCGCCAGCGTGGAGGCGCCGGCCGGCTCCACCAGCACGTGCTGCTGCTCCAGCAGTGCCACGACCGCCGCGTCGATCTGATCGTCGTCCACCAGCACGAAGTCCGCCAGACCACGCCGCAGGATCGCCTGCGTCGTGGCGAAGCCGGCGCCGGTCGAGACACCCTCCGCCCTCGTGCGGTTCGGACGTTCCAGGAGGTCGCCGGACCGCCAGGAGTCGTGCGCCGCGGGCGCCTGCGCGGACTGGACGCCCCACACTTCCGCGCCGCGCCCCAGGCCATCCTGCACTACGATCCAGCCACACGCGCCAGAGCCGCCGCCCACTGGCACGATCACCAGGTCGGGGTCGGGCAACTGGTCCTCGAGCACCTCGAGGGCAGCCGTGGCCACGCCGGCA
>CAYTRA010000170.1:0-6110 GCA_964439675.1 uncultured Dehalococcoidaceae bacterium | reverse complement strand
CATGCCACCGATGTAGCGGATGTACTCCGCCTCGTTCTCGAATCGCACGTCCGGGACAACCACGCGGCAGAGCGGATCACGGTCCAGCCTCCTGCCAAGGTGATCGATCCACACCTGCTCGCCCAGGACCTCCCTGCCCGCTTCCGTGCCGAGGCGCTGAAGAAGTCGGCGAACCTCCGGCGACTGCCGCTTCACCTTGTCCAGACTCGAAGTAGTCAAGGCGTCCGACAGTCGATACGGCTTGCCCATGTAGTTGTAGTCCAGGGCCGGGTCCAGGGCGACCAGCATCTTCTTCAACGGGTCCGCCAGGGAGAAGATCTTGAAGCCGTGCACATCCCGCAGCATCTCCGCCACGGTGCTCTTGCCCGAGCCGGCAAGGCCGGTCAGACCGATGACAATCCGATCACTCATTTCAGAACTCCACATCCGGATCCCCCACCTGAAAGGTGGGGATCCCTCTCGCCCGCCACATGCGGGACACTCGGGGGCGGTCGTCGAACACGCCCATCACGTTGTGATGCTTGACGATGTCGTCAAGCATCTCGGACTTCACGATCGCGTCGTCGCGGGTGTCGCCGGGCTGCCTGGTGTGCAACTCGTCGAAGGGGAGGCGATGGCGCAGCAACCAGTTCTCGGTCACATCGCGGTGCTCGGCGTTCCTGCCCGTGCAGATGATGACTCCGTGACCCCGGCTTACCGCCTTCAGGACATCCCTCACGTGCTTGTACACCAGGTCATCGACCGCCTTCCCGGCGTCGTACGGGTTCCGGCCGTTGTGATCGGCCAGCGTCCCGTCCACGTCGAAGATGAACGCCCTGGGCAGGCTCTCGTCCTGCGCAACCGGCGCCCACTCGGGGGTCTCCGGGGCGATGTGCGTGGTCGAGTGAGACCTCCCGTGAGCCACGTCCTTCTTTCCCCTGATGAAGCGCTCGTACTGCTTGGACACGTACTCCTCGGGGACCTGGCGCTCCCCCTTCTCGTTTCGGAGCCTCACGCGCTCCAGGCAGGTGTCCAGGGGGACGCCACGGAAGTCTTGGACGGACACCTCGGCACCCACCGCCCCGGCGAGCTGCACCCACTCCTTCACTTCACGGTCGCGAAGGGACTGGTTGTCCACGATGATGTCCACGCCGGACTGGAGGACCCCGCGCACCAGCTTCTTGATGCGCTTGGTGATCTGGTTCTCCTCGTCCTGCGAGCAGTTGAAGCGTCCGAACATACCGTCGCGCAGGTCGTCACGAGAGATGCCCTGTGTGGCCGGGCGCCTCTCCTGGAACCTCTGGCGCCAGGTCGTCTTCCCCGAGCCAGGGATCCCGCGGGTCAGGTACAGGATCGCCGTCACAGGTCCTCCCCTGGCTGGAAGAGGATGGTAGCGCTGCGCTCGCTGAAGGCACTGGGGGGCGGCCCGGCGGACGCGATCATGCTCCCGTCATCAGCAGCACAGGACCACCTATCGTTGTGCTTGATGTAGGTAACACTGTGGCCGCCATCGCTGACCCGCACCACGGTCCCATTCGGTGCGCTGTCAACCCACCCTTCAGAGCCGGGTCGGTCCAGCACCTCGATGGACTCGATCTCGCTCTTGCCGAGGTAGACCGTGTGGCCGGTGGGAGTGGTCAGCTCGATGCGCTCAAGATAGGTATCGCTTGCCTCGCCAGGGGCGAGGGTGACCCGAATAATCTCGCCATCCAGGTCCAGCACGTCGAAGAACGTGTCCTCGTCGACCTTGATGACCTTGCTCACTGAGAGACCTCCTTCTTCGGCCGCCCACGCTTCTTCGGCTTCGGTGCGGGTGGTTCGCTGTCGGGGTCGAAGACCTCGAGACTCGGCTCGAGGATCAGGCCCTCCTTGTCGATGTCCTTCCAGTCGGTGCGGGACGTCGTGACCGTTCGGGCCACGACCTTGACCTCCGGGTTGTTGTCCGGGTCGATCATGTGGTGCAGGTTCAGGGCGTTGGCGTCGTCCAGCGCCCGCCCCAGGCGCTTCGCCTCGTAGTACGAGACCGGCTGCTGCGGGTCATCGCACCTGACGAGGGCGTACTGGATCTTCTCCGTTGATGTGGTCATCAGTTCTCCTTTCCCGCCGAGTACCTGTACTCAGCGCATGGGCATTCGTTCATGCAGGGGGCCACGCCCTTGCGGATTGCGATTCGCTTACCGGTCATCCGTCCGGAGCCCCAGGCTCCGTGGTGGACCTCCAGGTGCCCGCAGTCGGCGCAGGGATGGTCGTCGAACTTGGCGTTGGCGTCGGCCTCGACCTTGTCCCAGTTCGCTTGCCACTTGTCGTGCGAGTGGACGTGGGCGATGAGCAGCTTGTCGCTGTCCAGGCCATGTTTCTGGCCGGACTTCACGGCGGCGTTCTCAGTGGGCTCCAACCCGTACAGCAAGTACGGCCTGCCGCCCTTCCCGGCGTAGGCGTACCAGTCACGCTGGCGCCATTCCTCGTACAGGGCCTTGACGATGGCCTTCGCCGTCGACTTGGCGTCCTCGAACTCCTCGGACTCCATGAGCTCGACAACCCGCTCGACCTCCGCCTTACGCGGCGTCAGTGCGGCCATTCGCCCTCCTCTCCGCCCTCGAACGGTTCTTCGTCGCCCGGCGGCACGCCATGCAGGCGATGACGATCTGCTTGCCGTTGCTCACGGCGACCTGGTTGTCGTCGCTCATCATGTGCAGGCCGGCCTTGCAGATCTCGCCGGCCGGGTAGAACCGCTCACCGCCCCACACCCCGAACTCGACGGGGTACTGGGATGGGTCCTCGTTGATCGCCTTGGCCTTGGCCAGGCACATCTCTCGCACTGGGCAGTACGAGCAGAACGCCATGGCCTGCTGTTCCTCCGGCGTGAACGGGTCAGCGAACCAGATGTCCCCGTCGATGGAGCACAGGGCGCGTTCCTCCCACGGCTCCGACTCGAAGAGTCGGACCGCGGGGCGATCGGCATGCCAGGGCTCGATCCCCTGGACGACCGTGGTCATGGCATCCCCGTCTCGGTCCGGGGTTCGTTGGTGGTGTACTCCACCTCCGCGATCTCCGTGGTGGGGTCCAGCAGCCCCTTGAGCCATTTCGCCACGTCCAGCCAGTCCGGCTCTGCCGGGACCGGCATTCCCGGCGCGGAGTACCCCTTCTCCTTGAGTAGCTGGGCGTGGTCGGCTGCCTTCTGGAACTGGACAGCCAGACCGGTGAGGATCTGGACTGTCTGCCCTCCGACCTGTCGGACCTTCTCCTCCGGCAGGTTCGGGTTGTTGGCGATCAGCACATCCAGGATGAGCGGGTCGCGGTACTCGGTCTTGGTATTCTTGCTCTTCCGCACTGTGTGTTCCTTGTTGTTAGTTGGTGAGTTGTGGAGTGAGCCGGTTGCTTGACTTCGGCTTCACGTTCTTCCAGGCGATCTGGTCGATCACCTCGAAGTTGTTGTCCAGGAGTGCGAAGGCTCCGGCCTTCACTTCTGGACGGTGGTTCTTGAGTTCCATGGCGAACTTCTTGCGGCGCTCGGGGTCGTCGAATCCAACCACCATCTCGGCGTGCTCGAAGGCGCTCTCGATCTCGTCGACCAGGGCCTGGTGCTCGTCGGTGATCCGACGGGCGGTCTCCCTGGCCCACTCGGCGTGCTCGGCGGGCAACTCCTTGAGGATCGCGTCGAGTGTCTCGTCCTGCAGCGCCTCCCACACCGTCTTCTCGTTCAGTCCGGTGACGATGCGGTGCAGTCGGACATAGTCCTCCTGCTTCGCCTTCACGGCCACCACGTGGCCGCCGTCCGCATCGGCCCACGAGTAGTTGAGGACATAGCCTTCAGCGTTGGGGCGCTCCATGTCCAGCATCGGGAGGTCATCCAGTGGACCCGAGTAGAACACCTTCGTCTGCCGGAATGGCGGGCACTGGTCGTCAACGATCGGCGAGAAGAGATCGCCGTTCCGGTGCCCTACGAACCCCAGCGACACGATGTCCTCGAAGTCGTACTGGAGGACGATTCGATTGTCGTCGTACACCGCCTCGAAGATCGAGGTGGCGTCACTCATCTCGTCCAGCATGAGCAGCCGCTCCCCCGCACCCTGGTACTCGGTGCGGAGCAGGTTCGTGGCCCACTGCGCCTGCTCAGACTGGAAGGACCCTCGCGTGGCGAAGGCCGGCAGGCCATCGGGTGCCCTGAAGAGCAGCAGAAGGCTCCCGTCAGTCTTGTCCGTCACGATCACGTCGGCGTCGTCCGGGACACCCGCGCGGTCCTCCTTGCCTTGCGGCTCGTCGGCGTTGAAGAACTTTCTCGGGCCTGACGCCACGACCGTGGCGTCGCCGTCCAGGTCGCGGACGATCAGCCCACGACAGCGCCGCAGGGTGTGCGGCCAGTCCGTGGAGACGGCCCGCTGCGTGTAGTTCAGGATGACCAGTTGATCGTCATCCGGGTGGTGCTTCACGGCAACGTACCCGTCCGCGATGAGCCCCTTAAGCTCGTGCGGGTCGAGTACGTCTCGCAGCATCAGTGTCATGTTCACGTTCCTGTCTCTTGAGTCGACTTCGGTCTCGTTCAATGGTTCGCTTGGTGACGCCCAGGCGATCGGCTATCTGGCGTGAGGGCATTCCGGCCCTCACCATCTCCTTCACGAGAGGCAGCCGACCACGGTCAATCGTGGCATTTACGGCGCAGGTGATGCATTTACGCCGCGCCACCCTGAGCGCCTTCGCAGTGCTGTTCACCGTGACCTGTCGAGCCTTCCCGCAACCACTACAGGTGAAGTCGAATCGGCCCTTCAGCGGGGCACTGCCCCCGCAGTCAGTGCAGTTGATCCAGGAAGCGGCAGCCACTGCGTTGGTCAGCCTCCCGCATGACCGGCAATGCAGCTTCCTGATGGCTCTTGGCCTCTCCCTTCGACACGGATCGCACACCGCATCCGACCCGGCGAGCTGATTCGTGCGGACCTTCTTCCCGCACAGGTGGCAGGTGGTCATTCGTTCCGTCACCGGGTACCCAGCGCTCCTTCCCGTCGTAGAATGTTGAGGTCTCGGTCCACCGCGAAGATGCTCACGCGGAGGCGGTCTGCGATCTGTTGGCGGCCCAGCCCGGACCGTTTCAGCCTGGCCACCGTCTTGCGCCTGTCGGTCTGTCGCATGTCGCGGTTGGCGCACGCCTTGCACTTCCGGCGTGCCGCCCGGAGTGCATGCACCTCGCCGTCCACCTTGACCTTGCGCAGGTAGTGGCACTCGGGGCAGCGGAACTTGAACCGTCCGGTCATCGTGTCATGTTCACGGCGCATAAGAACGGCTCCGGCACCATGATCGGCCGTGGCCCCTTGTGCGTCGGGGCATGCCCGATCCTGGCGTGAGGGTAACGAGGCGGGACTTCGGACTGCCTTTCACTGCTGTCTGCATATTGCATCATCTCCTGTCCGGCGTGGCATTGTAACCACACCATGTCGTTGTGTGTCAAGTTCACGACTACGTGACGCTCATCACATAGCCTTGGTGTTCAGTTGCCCATCAAGTACCCGCGCTCCGCGACGACCTCGCCGGCCTCGTCCAGCTCCTGCACCAGGCCACGGCCCACGTACGCGCTCCGATGCTCGCTCGTGTCGAACTTCGCAGTGAGCACCGGAGTGCCCTCCTGTGTCGCAGTCTCCACGGCGCGCCATGTGCCCTCTTCCAGGAGCGCCCAGACCTCGGTTCCCTCGGGCACGCCGAACTGGCGGATCTCCACCTCCTGCTCGGCGAACCGCAGCGCGTCCTCCTTGGACAGTGCGATGTACTCGGCGAACGCCTCGGCGTCCACATAAGCGCCGTCGTCGGCGAACACCCGGACGCGCCACTCGGTCCGCCCTCGCTTGTGGTACAGCTTCGTTTCCAGCTTGATGTTCAATCACCCCTTCCAAAGTGCTCAGATGGTATCTCAAGCGGCGATGCCGAGTGCCTTGCTCGCTGTCATGCATCCTCTCGTGTTTTGACTAGCCCCGCAGCGACCATGCAAACAGCGCCAACGAACAGCACCGGTAGTAGCCCCATGAGTACGACCACGCCCTACACCCCTTCTCGCTTGGCGGGGAATCGGTCGCGCTGCGGGTCGTACCGATAGCCGGCCAGCCGGGCACGCCGAAGGGGCGCGACCGATCCGCGTGCTCGTCGCC
>CAYTRA010000169.1:0-6116 GCA_964439675.1 uncultured Dehalococcoidaceae bacterium | reverse complement strand
CTTCCATGCCTGGGCAGGGTCCTCTGCCTGGACCACCCTCTCGACCGCCGGGTCGCTGACCTTCGGTCGCAGCTCCCGGTCGATCTCCTCGATGCGCGGCTGGATCCTCTTCTCGACCGCCGCGAGCATCGTGGCCGACAGGTTCCCCTCGGAGTACTGATCTGCCGCTTCCTGGAGGCGTTCTCTAAGCGTCGACAATTCCTCCCGAAGGGAATCACCCTCGGGTCCATCCGTTAGGCCCGCAGAATCAGCCCCCTGAGTCAATTTGCCGGCCTGCTGAGCCAAGTAACGCGCCACCAAGTCCTTGATGAAGTCCTCGGCCTTGTCCTGGACGATCGTCGGGTGCTTCGGGCAGTGATCTGACGAGCACCGCAGTGCTCGGTACCTCTTGCCGTTGGTCATTCCTGACGTCATCGGCGCCCCGCACGATCCGCACCTCGCGATCCACGACAGCAGGTGCACCGGCCTGGACCCACGATGAGACACCCGGTCCGGCCGGGTCAAGTGAGCCTGGAGCTTCTCCCACTTCTCCCGCTCGATGATCGCCGGCCAAGTGGCCTCCCCGATGACCTCGCCCTTGTGCTGGCGCAGTCCCGTCAGGGACGGCTGCCTGAGCACCTGGCGGACCGAGCTGGCCGTCCACCCCCTCGAGCCCTCCTTGCGAGGAGGCTTCGGGGTGGGCACCCCGCGCTCGTTCAGGTCCTTGGCGATCCGCGACAGCGGCTCTCCCAACAGGACGCGCCTCGTCATCTCCTTGACGATCTTCGACGTGACCGGATCCGGCACCTGCCCGAGCAGGTGGCCGGAGGACGGGTCGTATTCCCTCTGGTAGCCGTAGGCGATGGCTCCGTGAGGCTTCCCGGCAACGGTGCGCTGTCGAACCGAGCGGACGATCCGGTCTCGGATGATCGCCGCCTCGCGCTCTGCGACCAGGGCATCCAGTCCGGCAGCGAAGGCGTCATCCCCACGGCTCAGGTCGTAGACGCGACCGGAGTAGGCCAGCAGGGTGCCGGCCTCGACCAACTCCTTCTTGAGGGCGACGTAGCCCTCCATCTCGCGTGCCGCCCTGGACGCCTCCCACATCACCAGAACGTCGACGCCCGGCAACTCCTTCAGGATCCGAGAGAACCCTTCTCGCGGTCGACGAGCCCACTGGGTGGCGGAGCGGTGCGCGTCGACGACCACTTCCTTGATCTGCCAGCCCTCCCGTTCGCACCACTCGCGGCAGTCCTGCTCCTGGGAGTCGGTGGAGCGGAGGCGCATCTTCGGGTCCTTGCTGGCCCGGCAGTAGATCAACGCGGTAGGCTGTTTGTGCACGTCAGGGACTCTACCAGAGGTACGCCCCTTGCAATTGCGGGCGTTCGTCCGTACTCTTTAGGGGCACACCACCCCAAGGAGGTAGAATGTCCGACATGACCACTGCTCGCGAACGCGAAGACGAAGTCATTCACAACGCAGCGCGGGGGTTGCCCGAACACCACAAGCTGCTCTACATCGAGGCGCCCACTCCAGGCACTCGGCGCTACGTCTTCGTCGACGGCACGGTACTCAATGCCAGGGAGGCAGAGACGATGCTCGGGAAGATTCAACTGGGATGCTACTGCGGCCCGCACTGCGGCAACTGCTCGAAGCGATGAGGAGGATCATCGCGGCAGGGGCCGCTCTCCTGATCCTCGCTGGCTGCTCGAGTGCTCAAGGAGGATCTCCCAGTACCGCCGCCAAGGCGAGCTCCACGACGTCATCGGTGGAGACGACGAGTCACAGCCCCACTACTTCCAGCAGCGTGACGTCACCCCCGGCGACCACCTCGAGCTCGTCCTCGAGCATGGCGGTCGCCACGACGGAGGCCGTCAAGGAGGTCCGGGTGACCGTCACCGAGACGAAGGACCGGGGGCTCACTAAGAAGCAGAGCATCCAGAAGATCTGTCTGCACTTCGACAGGCAGATGGACCAGACCGGGCTCCGCAAGATCCTCCGGCGATTCGACGCCGGGAAGGACGTCTACGAGGACGAGGTGCTCGCCGCAGCGAAGGCGTGGAAGACGATGGAGATCCTCGGGCCGGACATCCCGACGAGCGAGGTGTCCACGTCCGCGTTCCTACTCCAGGGGCAGATCATCGGTCTGCCCGATGCTGACAGTATCGGAGGCATCAACGTGAGCTTCGTGTCGTCGTTCTGGGACTCCCTGGTGGAGGACTGCGCAGCCCACAACTGGGACATCAGCTAGTCCAGATACAGAAGAACCCCCACCCGAAGGTGGGGGTTTCTGTGTTCCTGGGTGGTGCTAGAGGTCTGTTACCGGGACCCTGTCTGGCCCTCTAGCTCTTCGACTCGATGTTCAAGCTGACAGACCGTGGTCGCCAAGGCCCGGTATGCGTCCCGGAACTTGCTGGCGGAAAGGGCAAGGTCCAGGACGTACTCCATACCCTGCGTCGAGAGGTCACGCTTCTCGGCCCGATCGAAGCACTCGACCCCCTCCGCAAAGATGTACTCGGCCACGCACGTCGTGTAGGTGGGGTCGCTCACTGGAATGCCTCCGTGACTGCGTCTTGGAACTGCTTCTTGTCTTCTGCGTCTACGGTCCGGACTGTCTCACCACTCAGTGTGTAGAGGGTTGTAGTCTCGTCCCACCGGCCTCTTCTCTCGATCTCCCTCAGCAGATCCCTGATCTCTCGCAGCAGCGCGAGGCTCTCCGACTCGCTCATGATGCAATCATCACAATCGCTGGGAGCACGAGCACCAGGTTCCCGACTGCATAGGCGGCTAGCGCGAATCGATACTTCACCCACCACTCGTCGAGATCCCCGTAAATCGAGGAGTCCGCGAATCCAACCATTGACCCAAGCGCGGCCACTGCGATGCTAATGGCGTAGATGATCGTCAGAACGATCTGAGGGTAACTCATGAGAACACCTGCTCGGGCGTGCCGTAAATCACGGGGATGGGGGCCTTGGCCAGCGCCAGCTTTCGGTTGATGACTTCAATGCTCTCATCCGAGACGCCGGGGAGCAGGTGGATCACGTCACCCTCCACGAAACGGTAGCCCAGCACCTCGACGGTGTCGTCGGCAATGACCTTGACTCGCATTCGACCGTTCCGGAAGTCCCAGTTCTTGATGTAGCGTTGGCAATCCCGGTAGGTCCGTCCGAGTATGTAGATCATCCATCTACCTCTTCCTGATAGTCGGACAGAATGGTGTCCAGGACGATCGCGACGTCCTCATAGACGCCAACGGCGCCATCTAAGTAGGCCGAGTTCGCCGCGCCCTCGCCGTAGATCTTGCTCAGCTTCACAATCCGATCGCGATATGCGATCAACTCGTGGATGAGCCGGGCGAATGGCGGCGGAGCAGTCGGCACACTCGCCGGCCCTCCGAGGTAGATATTGATGGGCCTCGAGTCATCCATTCTCCGTGTCCCTCCGTAGCATTGCGGCCTGTGCGTTACTGATGGCCTTCCGGGTCCCTGGGCCTTGCGGCCAGGCGTCCATGGCGATCTCATTCGCCGTCTTCTTGTAGTCGCCGTTCAGGTAGTCCAGAAGCCTGCCCACACCGCGCTTGGTGACCCTGCTGATGGAGTTGGCGTGAATGCCAACTTCATCAGCGATGTCCTCCTGGGTCCATCCGGCTCCATACGTGAGCAGGAGCACCTTGTCCTCGTTCGACCCCGGAGCGATGGCCTCCTCGTAGGCGACCTTCAGGTCGGCGACCTTCGCCATGCGATCCCCACCAAGAGCAGGGTCCGTCTTCGGCTTCGGCCCTTCTTCTGTGTCACCGGTCTTGGCGAGCACCTGGGAGTGCCAGATGTACGGCAGGAGCGTTTCGATCTCCTTCCGGCCGTACGACTCGGCCTCGGTCATGACGTCGACGCCCATCGCGTGGCGGCTCTTCTCAATGTCTCGCATCATGATGTGGTTCAGGCGCATGCGCATGGACCGAAACGAAAAGACGATCTCGTGGTTCTTCGTCTGAAAGAACCACGCCGAAGCGATCTCCTTCCCGTTGTTAAGGATCCACTCCCAGGCGACCTGCTCCATATCCTCGACATCGGCGATACCTGGATTGCGGCGCACTACAGAACTGGCAACCTGACGAATGACCTCAGCGACGTTGTCGGGAAGGTGGTCGAGCTGGTTGTAGTCAGGCAGGTTCGGCACGGTATTCAGTTGTCCTTTCCGGCGTACCCGTAGTCTTCCCACGACTCGCCCTCGAACGAGAACGATCCGGTCTGGGAGACGAAGATGAGATGGGGCTGCACTCGGGAGTTCGACACGTCGACGACGCCGAAGGCACTCTGCCAGTTGGCGTACTGGCCCTTCAGATAGCTCGCCTCCGCCATGTTCATGAAGTTGCCGACCTCCAGGCCATAGAGTGTCCGCTCCGGGCGCCCGTTGAAGCTCTCGGTCTTCGGGATCAGGCCGGCTCGATGGGTGTGCCCGCAGACGATGGACTTGCCGATCCGCTCGGCCAGCTTCAACGCAGTCTGTCCGGCAATCGAACTGGAGGGACCTTCATCGCCGTGGGCGCAGGCCCAGCCCGGAGCGAACTCGTAGATGCCCCGCTCGTAGCGGACACCCAGGTTGTCCAGGTCGAAGACCGCCTCCATGGACAGCGCGCCCTTGTCCCACACCAGGGGGGACAGCGCCGGGGCGCTGCCCTCGACGTACTTGTCGAGGCGCTCGTCGTGGTTCCCGCGCTTCCAGACGTCGATCCGCAGCTTCTCCAGGTTGCGCTTCGTGGCTTCGATGTGCTTCTTCAGGTCGGTGTCGTACTCACCGCGCTTGTTCTTGACCCACCGGCCGAGGCTGGTGAAGTCGATCAGGTCGCCCACCTGATGGCGGACGTCGATCTCATCCCCCTTGGCCTCGATGAAGTTGGCCAGGGCGCGGACCTGCCGCCGGTTGACGAAGGGCTCCTGGATGTCCGGCACGAAGAGATGGCGTGCACTCATACTGCTTCTCGATTCTGTGTCATGTTCACAAATGGGCGATCGGGGACCTCTCGATCCAGGAGCTGTGCCAGTCGATCCAAGACGTTCCGGGTCCACTGCTTGTTCTCCAGCAGGGCACCCGACGAGGTCACCGACACGGACCGCTCGAAGATCGGCTCCTTGACGGGGCCGGCCTCTCGCTCCGTCTCGTCGTCGAACACCTCGAGCGACAGGCGCCACCTGGCGTTACTCATGCCGCCCAATCCTTGCTCGGGAAGTCGCGGCGCTTGATCTTCGCCTTGATCCGCTCGCCCCGCTGGGTGAACAGGTTGCCCGTGCACGGCAGGATCACGACGCCCTCGGCCTCAACGAACACGTCCAGGTGTGAGCGGAATCCGTCAACAACCCCTTCGATGCACTGCTGAAGGCTCACCCCGTAGGCGACGACCGGAGCCACCTGGATTCCCAGTAGGTGAGCGAAGGTATGCAATTCCGACTGCTCCAACCACCAGGAGTCGTCCACCAAAGCGTCGAAGAAGTGCACCTCAAGTCCGTCCAAGCCGTACGGGTTGCCCTGGACCTTGGGTCCGATCAACTCCCCGTAGAAGGTGACCGTCTTGGCCTTCGGGATGACAAACTCGACGAACTCGTCGATGTTCTCGAACATGTCACGGCCGACAGTCAGCAGAGTCTCGTTCTGTTCGTCAGTGAGCACCGACCGCTTCGTGCGGCCCGCGTAGGTGAAGGTCCGGTCCTCCTGGTCGAAGTGGATCCGGACTGACATGCCGTCCAGCTTCTCGGTAACTCTCCAGAGGTTCACCGACTCTAGTTCTGGGATCTGGTAGATGCCGGCAATCAGCTTCTTCGACTCCAAGTCACGCTGGAACAGGTTCTTCGTCTTCGGGTATTCCTTCACGATCCCTCTCCAAAGTCTCTCGCCTCGTCTGAAGTGCCCACCCACACCCCGTGCTTGTTGAGCTTCAATGCGGGAACCAGCTCCCCGGTGCCCTTCTGTTTGCGCGTGATGGTCGCCGGGTCGACGCACTTGTCGCGGACCCTGTGCAGGTCGAAGTTCTTGATGCAGCTCGTCGTGATGTGGCAGACCGAGCAGTGGCAGATGTTGAGACCGGACCAGGTGGCGTCGCAGCCTCTGCAAGAACTGGGCATCGTGGCCCAGTCATTCAGCCC
>CAYTRA010000168.1:3883-6124 GCA_964439675.1 uncultured Dehalococcoidaceae bacterium | reverse complement strand
TCGTAGGCGGCGTTGATCTGCTTGAACTTGGTCTCGGCGTCTTCGCTCTTGTTGCGGTCCGGGTGGTACTCCATCGCCAGGCGACGGAAGGCCTTCTTCACGTCGTCAGGCGTGGCGTCCCGGGGGACTCCCAGGACGGAGTAGAGGTCGGCGCTTTCGGTGGTCATAGAAGATCCATGGTACCAGCGGCCCTCGACGTGCCGAAGGCGGGACGCTGCTGCTAATTCGGGCGATTTCCTGCGAAACGGGTCGAGGAGATCCTCACCCTAGTGCGCGCCAGCCTCGAGGGGCGTCAGGCCTCGCGAGTGGGGGCGGCGACAGGCAGGCGAAGGATGTAAGCAGTGCCCGCAACCGCGAGGAAGAGCGTGAGGGCGATCGCCCACGTCGCGCTGGCCGGGATGGCGATGAGTACGGCGAACGCGACGAATGGCCACATGGTGCCCAGCGCGATCACCTTCGCGCGGGCGGGCATGGCGCCCGTCTCGCGGAAGCGCCGGACGTGCTCGCCGAAGACGCGCATGCGCAGGATGCGGTCATACATCCGCTGCGAGGAGCGCGCGTAACAGGCCGCCGCGATGATCAGGAAGATCGTGGTGGGCCAACCCGGCACCACGACGCCGACGACGCCGAAGCCGAGCGCAACCGTCCCACCGGCGCCCCACGCCGCGCGCACGACACGGTTGTCCGTCACGCGGACCGTGTGGACTCCACCGCCGGCCTCGCGCGAGTCCAGCGGCAGCGCGCCATCGATGTGATCCGAAGCCAGGCTCATCGCCCAACCTTCTCCGAGGCGAACCTTCTCTCAGGGAGAAGAATCGCTCCGAAGTCCGCGCCGCGCCAGAGCGCCGACCACCGAATCTACTGCCCGACGGAGGGAATTGCGGAGATTTTGCGGAGACTCCCGCGGACTGTCAGGCGCGGAACACCATTCCGATACCGAACGTGCTGCGGCTTCGTTTCCTGGAACGCTCACCGTGTCGGCTATTAGGCGCGATTTCGCGCATCCCTGCTGGCGTGGCTAACGAACGCAGCAGGCAGCGGGTCTGCGGACGGAGATCGAGGTGGGCGAGGCCGCCTGGACGTACCGGGCCCGTCCGCCCTTCGACAGGCTCAGGACGAACGGGTTTTGGTCTCGGGCAGACCTCGAGTCACGGCGTGTGCCCCGTCCCGTCTGCACTTCGGCAGGTTCGGAACGAACGGTGGTGGGCGCCGAATGTCGAGGGCGGCGCCATGAGGGAGGACGACTCCCTACTCGACTGGGAGCCAGGCATCGCCGAGTACGGCGCGCATCGGAGTGGCCTCGACCGCGCTCGGTGGGCGCGCGTCCGGGGGTGAGCCGGCGTGGCCCCAGGTGATCCCCATCAAGCCTCCCGCGGGGTGGCGGTCGTCAGACGGCTCGTCGAGGCGGATCGCGGCGATGGCGTCGGCGGTGCGTGACGCCTCGGCGGGTGGGACGCCGGCGATGGCGGCGGCGGCGGCCAGCGCGCCGGCAGCGTCGAGGCGCCCACCGCTGGCCACGCGGCCGTCGAGGCGGCCGAGCGACGCACTGCCCTCCAGCAGCGCGCGCTTCACCTCGAGCGGCGACAGGTCCGGGTAGGCCGCCAGCACCAGCGCCGCCGCGCCCGCGACATGCGGCGACGAGAACGACGTGCCCTGCGCGAACCCGTACGCCCCGCGCGTGCTCGCGGACGCCTCGGGAGTCGCAAGGCACTCGACGCGGATGTCGTCGATGCTCACGCCGTCGCCGGCTTCGTGCGTGGGGCCCAGGGAGGGGCGCAGCCGCAGGCGCAGGTAGAACGGCGCGTCCTGCTCCTCGGCGAGCGGCATGTAGACGTACGGCACGGACTGCGAGGCCGTGGTGGAGGCGGTGGAGATGATGGCGATCGACGCGACGCTGGCGAGGCTGCCCTGGCCCATGCGCACCGACCATCGCACGCCGTCGTCCGACATCTCCGTGAGGACCATGGTCGCACCCGCGGTGTCCGTCGAGACGCCCGTGAGCACCAGCCAGCAGCCGGCGCGGCCTTCGAGGTCGACGGGGGACGTCATCTGCACCCACGTATCGCGCCCGGTGGAGTGCGGGCCGCCGGGGGAGTCGACGAGCCGTCCGCCCTCGACGTCCCATCCGCCCTCGCTGGCCCAGCGGCTTTCGTCGAGGGAGCCCTCGAAGGTGTCCTCGAAGAGCGTCTCCATCGAGGGCGCGGCGACGGCGATGGCGACGCCGGGTGCGAGGAGGTCCAC
>CAYTRA010000168.1:0-3873 GCA_964439675.1 uncultured Dehalococcoidaceae bacterium | reverse complement strand
CGCACCCCAGTTCGAGCCACCCGCGCCGCCGATCCACCTCGCGAGGGCGTCCCGCGCATCGCTCGCGCCGACGCAGACGATGCTGTCGTGGCGCTGGGAGCAGGGCTCCAGGTTGAGGATGTCGACGTCCTGGCCCTGGTTGCCGGCAGACACGACGAAGAGCACCTCGGGGTGCCGCGCGATCGCCTCACTCACCGGGCGGTTCGGCCAGTTGGGGACGCCGCTGACGATGCTGATGTTCACGATGCGCGCGCCGTTGGCCGCCGCGTAGTCGATGGCCTCCGCAGCGCCGATGTCGCTCACGCTGCCGGCGCCGGCGACGCGCAGCGGCATGATCGAGACCTCCGGCGCCACACCGCTGATCCCGATCCCGTTGCCGCCCACCGCACCGAGGACGCTCGCCACGGCCGTCCCGTGCCCGATCGAGGCGCCCCCGGCGATGCTCGACAGTTCGTCGCGAGGGTCGTTGTCGCCGTCCAGGAAGTCCCAGCCTCGCCAGTCGTCCACGTAGCCGTTGCCGTCGTCGTCCAGACCGTTGTCCTCGCGGCCGTCGCCCGTCTCGCCGGCGTTCGTCCACATGTTGGCCGCGAGGTCCGGGTGCGCGTAGTCGACCCCGGTGTCGATCACGGCCACCACCACGTCGCGGCTACCTCGAGTAACCGCCCACGCCTCCGGCGCGCGGATGTCCGCGTCCGCCACCCCGGTCAGCGACTCACCCTCGACCGCGCCGATGGTCTGGCCCCAGTTGAAGAGCCCCCACTGCTCCCCCAGGAACTCGTCGTCCAGCACCGCGAAGGCGGGGTTCTCCTGGCGGATGCGCGACGCGCGCACCTCAGCATCGGGGGGCGCGTTCGCGATGCGGCTGACCTCGGAACTTCCGGACTCGCCGCCGGTGGCGTGGCCGGGCGCCCACGCAGCGAGCACGCCCGCCGCGAGGGCGAGCGCACACGAGAGGGCGACGAGGCCGGGCTGCCGGCGGGCGATCTGCACCCATCGTTGGTACTCGACGGCCCATGCCCTACCGGTTGAGGTGGTGTGGGGGGCAATCTCAGGGGCGCGTCAGTAGGGCTAGATGTGATGGGGATGTGATGTGTGGGGGAGAGGGCGACGGAGCAGTGAAGCAAGAATCTCGGCGCCGATTTCCCACTTGCATAACTCCGCCGCAGTGCTATCTTATCCCCACGGGAAACTCCGACCCCCAGTTGCCGCTGGGGGTCGTGGGGTAGGGGTTCCCCTGAAGGGATCTAATGTGAACAAGTGGGCCGAAGAGATCCGGAAGACGCGGCGGGAACTGAGGATCCCGCTCTCGGATGTCGCTGAGGCAGCAGGAATCTCCATTCCATACGTGTCCAACCTTGAGCAGGGCCGGAAGCAGCCGCCCGCTCCTAACGTCGTGATGAAGATCGCCGGGGTGCTTGGCAGAGACGTGGACAGAGACTTGCAGCTGGCGGCCGCAGCCAGAAAGGCCGTTGAGTTCGCGGTGCCCGATGGCGACGAATTGCGTGCGCGCGCTGCCGCCGTCCTCGCCCGCGCCTGGGACGACAACGACGCATTGCGAGCCGCCATCGATGCGGCTGAGCGGAAGGGCTAGAGGAGGTACCGATGACAAACGATCAGCGCACCATCAGGGTCAACCCACTCAGCCGGAAGAAGGTGGCGGCTCGTGCCGTCGGCTTCTTACAGCGGGTGCGCCCCGACCTGCTGGAGACACCGCGAAAGTTCGACATCGCGGACTGGGTCGAGTTCGATTTGGAAGAAGCAACCGGTGTTCGATTCATGGTTCGGGACATTGGTCCTGCGGTGGAGGCCGTTACAACACCCATCGAGGGTGATGTCTGGGCGGTGATTATGGATACGTATGTCTACGAACGGATGCGCGCGGGTGATCCACGGGCGACCTTCACGGCCGCTCACGAAGTCGGCCACGTCGAACTGCACATCCGACAGGTTGAGGCAGCGTTCGTCAACGGCGGCGTCGGTCTGAGACGCGAACGCCGCTCCTTGCCTGCGTACGAGGACGCGGAGTGGCAAGCACATTCATTCGCTGCGGAGTTGCTAGCACCGACACCGTCCGTCGTGAAGGTGATCGGTGGGATCGCGCGTAACCGACGCGTCGAAGCGCTCCAGCGTACATTCGGCCTCTCGCGGCGCGCCGCCGAGGTTCGACTGAGCGTTCTAACACGGCAGGGCGTCCTGTCGTGATCGAGCGAAGAGGAATAGGGCTCCGAAAAGACGAAAGCGGCCCGGAAGCCGCTTTCGCCGGAGGCACTGGCCGCCCCCTGTGTGGTAGCAGAGACTTTACGGCGGCTATCCGGCGGAACACAAGCCTGACCCTCAGGGAAGGAGGTGTACCGGGATAGCCGACAACAGCAAAGAGGGCGATGTCATCTTCGTCGCGAAGATCACGCTGCGCGACGGCCGCGTGATCTACGCAAGCGACTACGGCCTCAAGGGGTTCCCGATCGGTCGACGTAAGGGCGGGAAGTAGCCTGTCGACTGATCGAGGGTGCCCTCCAGCGGCGCTCCGGGAGCCGCGGAGGGCATACCCGTCCCACTAAGCGCCCGCGACCTCTGCCTCCATGACCTCGGGTTCTGCTTCCCCCGGGTGGGGCTACGCCTCGAACTGCTCGACGAGGGAGTCGAGCGCGAGGGCCAGCGGGGGGCGGAGGGCTGTGCCGGCGAAGGCGTCCGCCAGCAGGCGTGCGGCGTCGCTGCCTCTGCGGTAGTTGCGTCCGCCACTGAGCGCGAACAACTCCGCGCACAGCCGGGTCGCCTCCGAGGTGACGAATGTCTTCGTGCGGAGGACTCGGGCGGCGTACGCGGGACCGGCGGCCGGCCGCCACTCTGACGCGGTCTCGTGGAGATAGGCGGCGAGCGACTCGTGCTTCATGCGGGCCTCGGAGAGGCGCAGGCGCAGCGCGGGCGACGTGGGGGCAGGCGTGCTCAGTGTCCGCAGGATGCCGGCCGCGGCGCCGAGGGGGATCGCGGAGAAGAGGTTGAACCAATAGCCCAGCGGCTGCGCGGCCTCCAGGAAGTTGGGGAAGCCCCACATGCGGAGGGCGGGGGCGTCTTCGTAGCGCACGCTCTGGCTCTCCGTGCTCCGCATGCCGAAGCCGTCCCAGTCCCGGGCCACCTCCACGCCGGGCGCGTCCGTGGAGACCAGGAATACCTCGACGATGCCGGCGCCGGGCAGGTCGTGCTGCGTGACCTTCGCGGTCGAGAAGAAGACGTGGGCGTTGGCGCCACCGGAGGCGAGGATCTTCGCGCCGGTGAGCCGCCAGCCCTCGGCGGTGCGGTGGGCGACGGTCTTCGTCGCCTCCAGCGAGCCCCCGGCGCCCGCCTCCGAGTTGCACGCCGCGTAGTGACGCGCCGCACGGAAGTCGGCGGCGACCTGATCGACCTGGTCACGCCAGCCCGCCCGGCCGCCCTCCGGAACCACAGGGTCGACCGCCTCAGTCACGCCGGCGAATCCGAGAGGCATGACCGAGATCAGCGCCGCCGACGGTGAGTGCTCCGCGAGCAACTCCACCGCTCGGACACTGTCGAGGCAGGACCAGCCGCTCCCGCCGTGGCCGGCTGAGAATGGCGCGGCGACGAAGCCGCACTCGAAGAGTTCGCGCACGGTCTCCGACGGGTACGCCTCGACGTTCGCGCGCTCTCGATCGGCGGCTCGCGAGGCGATCTCCGAGAGGTCGTGAGGGTGGAGCATGCTCGGGATGGTACGTCGCGGGTTCCGGGCTTGAATGCCCATTTTTCGCTGAGACGTGGAGCAGAGGTGCACTGATCGCAGCACCCCCCGGCCGCTGGGCCGGGGGGTGCGTTCGTCGGTCCCGAGGGCTGCCGAGGGGAGCGCTACACGCTCGCGACCTCTGC
>CAYTRA010000167.1:0-6127 GCA_964439675.1 uncultured Dehalococcoidaceae bacterium | reverse complement strand
TGCGGCGGAGGCGGGTGAGGAGCGCGGCGTCGACGCCCGCGGGCGCGGGATCGCCGGTGATGTCGGGGGTGGGGCTGGTGGCGGACATCGCCGTCCTCCGTAGGCCTCGAGGTGGGCGGGTGGGGCGGAGAGCCGGTGGTTCGAGGCTTGACATACCCCCACCGGGTATCTAGCATGTTACGTGCGCGGTGGTCCACCTGTCAATGACGCCGTCCTCCGGGATGCGTTGGGCATCGGATTGGCGTGCTCGGCGTCCGCGAGGGACGCCACCTCCGAACAACGGAAGAGACCGAGAAAGAGAAGGGACCGCTGTATGGCCCACCCGACTGACACGACTGACGCCACCTGGGAGAGCGACGTCCTCCAGAGCGACCTCCCCGTCCTGGTGGACTTCTGGGCGCCGTGGTGTGGCCCTTGCCGCATGGTCGCGCCCGTCGTTGAGGAACTCTCCAACGACTACGACGGCAAGGTGAAGTTCGTGAAGCTGAACACGGACGACAACCCGAAGGTCGCCGCGCAGTACGGGATCCGCTCGATCCCCACGCTGCTGATCTTCAAGGGCGGTGAGATCGCCGGGCAGGTGGTCGGCTTCCGCCCGAAGAGCGACCTGGCGAAGCACCTGGACGCGGCGCTGGCCTAGTCCCCCGCACCGAGCGCGAACGAGGGCTGTCCCACCTCTGCGGTTCGAGCCGCTAACGTGGATGGGCGCCCTCTGCGCTCGATTGCGCCGATCTCCCCTAACACCTGACGACTGCACGCCCTGATGGAGGCGAGCCCGTGACGAACCAGAACCAGGCCCCGCGCGAGGTGGACATCGCGATCATCGGTGGGGGGCCGGCGGGACTGGCCGCTGGCCTGTACGCCTCGCGCGCGCTGCGCTCCACGATCCTGTTCGAGGGTGGCGTGCTGGGCGGGCAGATCGCCACCAGCGACCGGGTGGAGAACTACCCGGCGTTCCCGGACGGCATCGGCGGGTTCGAGCTCGCAATGGCGATGCACCAGCAGTCCGAGAAGTTCGGGATGGAGACCGTGTACGCGCGCGTCTCCGGCATGGAGGTGGTGGAGGACGGCCGCTTCCTGCTGACCACGGACGGCGCCGGCGAGTACCTCGCGAAGGCGACGATCGTGACGGCGGGGGCGGACCCGAACAAGCTCGGCATCCCCGGTGAGGCCGAACTGACCGGCAAGGGCGTGTCCTACTGCGCCACATGTGACGCCGCCTTCTTCAAGGGCATGGACGTTGCGGTGGTCGGCGGCGGTGACGCCGCCGTGGAGGAGGCCGTGTTCACCACGCGGTACGCCTCCAAGGTGATGCTGATCCACCGGCGCGACGAACTGCGAGCCCAGAAGGTGCTGCAGGAGCGTGCCTTCGCCGCGGAGAACATGGAGTTCATCTGGGACTCCGTGGTCGAGGAGATTCACGGCAACGTGGCTCGCTCCGAGGTGGAGGCGGCCACGGTCCGCAATCTGAAGACGGGCGAGGTGAAGAAGATCCCGTTAAGCGCGGTCTTCATCTTCATCGGCCAGACCCCGAACTCCAATCTGCTGGAGGGGCTGGTCCCGCTGGACGCCGGCAAGCACGCCTGCGTGAACGCGTGGATGGAGACGCCCGTTCCGGGCCTGTTCGTGGCGGGCGACGTCCGCGCGGATGCTGCTCGGCAGGTGGTCTCCTCCGCCGGTGACGGCGCCACGGCTGCCATCCGCGCCGACCACTTCATCACTGACCACTTCTCCTAGCCGCCGCCTCTCGTAGCCATCGGCGACCTGTGAGCCACGAGGCGTACCGCAGCGTTCGAGGCATACCTCGGACGCTGCGTCTTCGTGCGCTGGGTGTTCGTGTGCTGGGTGTTGCGCTCGGCCTCGCGGTGGCGGGGGTCCTGGGCGGGTGCGGGCCGGGGCTGGCGGACCGACTGCCGCCGGAGGATGTGCCGGTCGCGGAGTCTCCGGCCTGCGAGCCTGCCGTGGCGCGCGAGCGCCTCGAAGCAGCAAGCGTGCGGGTGGAGACCGACCGGTCGCTGGGCACCGCCTTCCACATCGGCGACGGCCTCTACCTGACGGCGTACCACGTGGTCGAGGGCTTCCGGGACGTCGACCTGATCCGCGGCGTCGAGTCCGCCTCGGGTGTCGTGGTTGACTATGACACCCGGCTCGACATCGCCCTCGTGCGGTCGGAGTTCGTGCTGGCGAACGCCCTGGCGTTCGTAGCCGATGTCCCGCCGGGCGGCGCGGATGCGTGGTCCTACGGCTTCTCGCGCGATACCGGGATCCGGCGCGACCTGGCCGTGATCACGCCGAACGCGGCGTGGGCAGCCTCCGTGGCACTCGTCATGGAAGAGGAGCCGCTGGGGGTGGACGAGATCGCGCTGTTCGAGGGCCGGCTCGCGCCGGGTGACAGCGGGAGCGCCGTGGTCTCTGCATGCGGCGAGACGCTGGCGCTGGTCACGTCCTACATCGAGTCGCCGCTGATCCGGGAGCGCATCGCGGTTGGCGTGAGTGCCCGTGCGCTCGACGCCTGGCTCACTGACGCCTCGACCGTTGCGGTGGCGACGCTGTCACCGACGCCGGGCGCGGGGCCGGAGGCCGTCGCCGCGGAGGCGTGGCCGGCCGACGGGCGGTACGAGGCGGAGATGCTGATCGTGCGAGTGGCCTCGACGTGCCCTGACTGGGCCGCGATGGAGACGTTCACGGAGCCTGACGTCGTGCTGGAGGTGCTCGGCAGCGACGCCTGGTTATGGGTGCTGGGCGACGAGTCTGCCGGCTACCTCGACGGTTCGGGAGCGATGTACTTCGCCGGCGTCACGTACGACGAGGAGTGGTACTTCGAGCCGTTCGCGGAGGGGGTCGCGGCCTTCGAGAACGTGTACGTCGCGATCGACGGATGCGACATCACGGTCAGCGGCCGCGCCACCCTCCAGGCATACGCGCCCTTCTAGGGGCTAGACGGCCGTACGCCTGCCTGTGATCACCGAGACGGCAAGCAGGACCAGCGCGACGACGAACACGATCTTCGCGATGGTGGCCGCGAGGCCGGCGAGCGCGCCGAAGCCCAGCACGGCAAACACCAGCGCGAGGATCAGGAACAGTAGAGCCCATCCGAGCATGGAGTCCTCCAGGGATGCTTCCCCGCTGCGGAAAGCGTCCCTGAGGCACCCGTGCACACGCCATCACCCGCGCATGGCGATCGGCGCGGGCCAAGTGTCGAGTCCGTGGGTGTGGGCGTTCGCCTAGATGCGTTCCGCACGGATGACGGTGCGATGGGTATAGGACTGCGAGTCGAAGTTGAACTCGCCGCCGCAGGTGAACAGCGTGATCGAGTCCACCTCGACGTCGCTGCTCCAGTACTGGCGCCAGTTCGCCGTGCTGTCCGCGGGCACGTGCTCGATCCAGACGACCGAGTAGCGCAGCGTCTCGCCGGCGTAGTCCACCTCCACGATGGTGCCGGGCGTGAGTTGGTCCAGCGCCCAGAAGACGGCGGGGCCTCGATAGTGGTCGCCGGCGTAGGCGACGTCGCGGTTCAGGTCCACGTGGCCGCCGAAGACGGCGTTGCCACCCTCGCCGGGGAAGCCGCCCAGGCCGTTCCAGGACGACAGGTCGTAGAAGGCCACGTCCACCGGGCCGTACGGCTCCGGCATGATCGAGGCGTCCACGATCCAGCGACCGACGGGGGCGTCCACGTTGATCGAGGGGATGCGCAGCCGTGCGAAGTCCGTGTTCGGCGGGTTGCCATAGTCCGCGACGAACTGCTGCACGGAGTCTTGCTGCTCCGGTGGCTCTCCGTCCTCGCCCCGGAACTGGTCGATCTCGCGCGCGGAGGTGGTGGAAGTGGGCTCGCCCGCCTGGGCGTCGCCCATGCCGAGCAGGCGGATGCCTCCGGAGTTGCCGGAGGCGGTACTGATGAGCACGACGGCGATGAGCGCCACGGCTGCGATGCCGCCCCAGAGGAGCAGTTGCAGCCGCTTGGAGTCGGAATGCACGAGGTCGCCCTGACCTACCCCGCCCGGGGTTGCTGCCCCCACCCGCGTCTTAGAGCGTAGGGCCGTTTTTTCCTAAACGGCGAGTGCCCGGTGTGCGTTCCCGTGATGCCTGTCGTTGCCCTGTCGGTTTGCCTACGCCTGCGCGTCCGGTACGACCTTGCGCGAGGCGAAGCGCCACTGGCGGTCCACCCTGCGGAGGGTGTCCTCGTACCTGGCGCTGGTGACGACCTGGCCCGCGCGCATGAGCAGGAGGTAGCAACGGAGCGTGGCCTGGTCGCCGTCGCCCTCGATGATCATGTTGTTGTTCCAGTGGCGGGCGCCCGCCATGCGGTCCGCGAAGCCGCGCGCGAACGCCGTGAGGGCTTCCGTGCCCTGGTGCGTGCGGCCGCCGCTCTCGAAGGTGCCGTCCGGGGTGAAGGTGGCGGCCCACGCCTCGGCATCTCCGCTGTCGATGGCGGTGTTGTAGCGGGCGGCCAGATCCTGGATGTCCAGCCGGTCCTCGATGCTCAGTGCCATTTCCGAACCTCCCGAGGCGTGCGCCGGTTTCGGGCGGACGGTAGCACAGGCGTGGTGGCGCGCCTCCGGCGGTACGCCTCGATGGAAGTGCCGGCTAGGAGACGACGAGCCGGAGGCTGGCCGAGCGCGTTGAGTCGTCCCGGCCACCGCCCGGCAGGACGCGCAGTTCCGGGCGTCGGCAGCAGGCGGTCGACTGCGCCTCGCCCGTGGCGATGGCGCGCTCGATCGCGTCGAGCAGCGTCCCCTGCGCCTCGGCGCCGGCGCGGTCATCGAGGTGTCCCGAGTGCTCGTTGTACGCGTGGTGCTCGGCGGCGCGGTACGCCTCGATGGTCCAGTGGTCGACGACCGCGGGGCTGTAGCGAAGGTGGTCGCCGGCGGGTGAGGCGAAGCGGAACTCCGCCGCGCCGTCACGGAACATCAGATCGACCGCGCCCGCAGCCGACTCTCCGGCGATGCGGACAAACGTCGAGGGGGCGTGTCGCGCGCGGATGGTGCACTGGCCGTTGCTCGTGTGCACCTCGGCGGCGACGGCGCGCGGCTCGTCGCCGCCCCAGGCCGTGCCTCGCGCTGTGCCATCGATGTGCGGGAGCAGCCTCGAGGCGTGGGCGACGGCGGTGCGGAGCAGCAGGGCCGCGTCCGCCGGGGCCTCCACGGTGATGTCGAGGTAGCGCGGGCCCTCGCCGAGCGAGGCAGCGAGGTCCTCGATGCCCGGGTCGTGCATGGACGGTTGGAGGAGGGTGAGGGGGACGCCGTGCGCGGTCGCCGCGGAGGCGGCGGAGAGCAGGGCCGTGCCGGGCATCGACTCGCCCAGGAGGAGCAGGTGCGCACCTCGTGCGGCGGCGACCATCGCCTCGGCGGGGATGTCGTGCGGGTCGGTGAAGAGGATCGCGTCGTAGTTCTCGGCGCGGACCATCTCCGAGACGCGCTGGTAGCACGGCAGGGCGGTCTCGCGCCGAGCACGCACCAGCGCCGCGCCGGAGCGATCGCCGATGGCGGCGCCCCGGAACGCACCTGTCGCCTCGAGGGCTTCCAGAGCGACGAGGGCGTGCTCGTCCCAGCCGCAGATGGCGAGCCGGGATGGTGGTCGATGGGTGGCGGGGGTGTTCACCGCCGAAGGCTACGGCCGCTCCTCGATGTTCCCGATCGGGGGAAACCCGGCCTCGAGGGTGGGGGCGCCCTCGGGCGGTGGTGGGGCTGCCCGGAGTTCGTGCGGTCGGGGTAGGAGAAACCCTTAAGGCCGGGCGAGGGCCTGCCGATGATGTCCGTGGAGCACCTCGCACGTTCCGGGACGCAAGGGGCGCCACCCATGCCGGCACGGATGCCGGGCAATCGCGGCTGAGGAGGCCAACGAACATGGCAATGATCATCAACACGAACGTGTCGGCGTTGAACGCTCAGCGGAACCTGAGCAACACGTCGGCCAAGATGAGCAAGAACCTGGAGAAGCTGTCTTCAGGTCTGCGCATCAACCGTGCCGCGGACGACGCCGCCGGCCTCGCGATCAGCGAGAAGATGCGGTCGCAGGTCCGGGGCATGCAGCAGGGCCAGCGCAACGCCCAGGACGGCGTCTCGATGCTCCAGACCGCTGAGGGCGCACTGAACGAGGTGCACAACATCCTGCAGCGCGTCCGTGAGCT
>CAYTRA010000166.1:0-6148 GCA_964439675.1 uncultured Dehalococcoidaceae bacterium | reverse complement strand
TGGGCTGCTCAACCAGGACCGGGACGCCTCTCTGGACGCTGCGGCCCAGGTGACGGTCGTGTGTGATGGCCTCCGCCACCCGCAGCCCGGTGGCTTCCGCCACGTCGGCCGGCGTGACCGTGACCGCGTCCGTGCTGTTGTTGATGACCAGGCGGATGCGGCCCGGGTCCACCTCCAGGGACTGGAGGATCCGTACCGCCGTCTTGGTGTCCTTGATGCTCGACATCTCGAGCGAGGTGACCAGCAGGACGATGTCGGCCTCGCAGACTGAGGCGGCGACCAGTTCGTTGATCGTGCCCGGGGTGTCGACGACGACGTACTCATGCGTCTCCGCGAGGGCGGTCGCGATGCGGGCAACGCGCTGCGCACCTACCGCGCGCCAGTCCTGCGGCTCCGGGAACACCCCGAGTACGTCCACGCCGCTGGAGTGCGGAACCACGCAGTCCGCGACTGCCTGGCGCGTGACCTCCATGGAGCCTCGTGCGAGGTAGGAGATGCAGCGTTCAGGCGTGGTCTCCACGTCCAGCATCACGCCGACGTCGCCGAATTGGACGTCCGCGTCCAGAAGCGCGACATCCTGTTCCGTGAGCCGCCGCAACGCGATCGCGAGGTTCACCGCGAGCGTGCTCTTGCCGATCCCACCCTTGGCCCCGGCGACCGTCACGATGGTCCCCAGCCCACGGGCCTCGCTCGCGCCCTCGCCGCGCATGCGCTCTTGCGCGATGGCGGACTGCACGGCTTCGGCGAGCGCTTCGGAGCGCATGGGCTTCACGAGGAAGTCGCGGGACCCGGCGCGCATGGCGCGCCGCAAGAACGTCGGTTCCTCGCGGGAGGAATAGACGATCACGGGGATCTGCGGCGCCTGGCGGTGGAGCGCCTCGATCGTCGCGAGTCCGCGCATCGGGGGCTCCTCCAGCGAGAGGAGGATCACGGATGGCGCCCGCTCCGCCGCGAGGAACGTGGCCTCCGCGCCATACGCCGCCTCTCCCGTCACCTCGAGCCCGGCGCGCTTCGCGGCGGCGACGGCTTCCAGGCGGCTGTCCAGGTTGGGGTCCACCACCAGGGCGGTGAGCCCGGCGGCGGACGGACGGGTCTCCGGTGTCGCCATGAGGGTCATCGGGTGGCCACCTGCGGGAGGTCAGTCGGCGCGCTGAACACGATCACGGGTGCGATCGGCGCGGTGGTGGTCTCGCCGAACGGCCGTAGCGCGAGGCCGATCGAGCCTTCCATGACCGCCATGAAGAGCACCTGGGCCTGCTCCGGATCCACAGCCAGCGTGACGGAGGCGGCCTGCGGCTGTACCGCAGCCTCGTCGGCGCGCTGCGTTCCGGCGTCCCGCGCCATGGCGGGAGCAGGGCTCACGGTCTGACCGATGGCGAGGACGAGCGCATCCTGCAGGATGGTGACCACGGCGCCGTGGTCGCGAGGCGTCTCGAGGAGGCTCTCGTCCTGGAAGCGACGCTCACTGCCCTCGATGCGTCGCGAGTCCACGGCTGCCAGGACGTCGACGCGGTCGCCGGGGACGATCAGGCCGCCGGCGCCGGAGACTTCGGAGAGCGGGACAGACACGGCCCGCATCCCCTCCGGGATGACGAACGCGAGGCCGGTCGACCCGGCCCGTTCCGTGTCCACGAACTTGGACGCGAGGATCTGCTCCCCGGCGGCGACCGGGTAGCGCAGCATGCGTCCGTCGGCCTGCTCCACTGTGGTCAGCGCACCGGCGGCGATCGAGGCCGCCGGCACCTCCACCACGCGGACCAGATCGCCCTCGATGGCTGCGCCAGCCGCGAGGTCGCGCGAGGCGACCAGGACCGCCGCGGTGTCCATCCGGAGGTTGGTCTGCGCCTGGTCGTCTGCCAGGGTCGGGAGCCAGGCCATGACTCCCACGAACGTCGCCCCGCCGAGGATGAGTGCGAGCAGGATCGGGACCCGGCTGGTCCCCATCGCGCGTGTGAGTCGTGACATGACGGGCTCTCTCCTTCGTTGTCGACCGGTCATGGTTGGCGGTCTACTGGGCAAGCCGCGCGTGCGCGAGGTCTGCGATGGTCTGGAAGGCGGCTTGCAGGTCGGATGACTCCGGAGCGGCCAGGTAGACGCCGCTGCCGATGCTCGCGATCTGCTGAAGGAAAACGTGGTCCACGCCATTTCCCAGGCCGATGACGTAGATGCGGATCCCGGCGTCAGCCGTCAGTTGGGCCTGCTGCCGGGCGTAGTTCTGCCCCTGCGTGGTGTTGTTCGGCAGGTTCGGGATGCCATCGGTCAGGAGGACGACGATCTTGGCCGCGTCCGTCTGAGCGCTCGCACCCGTCAATTGGCCGCGGGCGAGGAGCAACGCCGCGCCGATGTTCGTGGAGCCGCCCGGAGCCATGCTCTCCACCGCCGTCTCGAACGGACTGCCTGGACCAAACGCGGCGCCGAGCGTGCGGTCAGTGGAGGCGGTGGAGGCGTAGGAGACCAGCGCGAGTTGGTCGTACACCGGCGAGAAGTTCCGGCTGAACTCGATCGCGGCGTCCTGGACGTCGTTGAACGGAGCCCAGTCGTCCGGTGTATCGGGGCACGTGTTGCTGACATAACCGAGCGAGTCCGCACACATCGAGCCCGACCGGTCGATCACCACGACGAGATCGCGGCCGGCGCTGCACGCCACGGCCGTCGCGCCAACGATCCAGTCCGTGATGCCGAGATAGCCCAGGAAGAACGACGGTGGTTCGCGCTGGATGGTGACCTGGATACCAGTCGCTAGGCCATCGTCTGCCGAGAAGCACGTCTCGACCGGGGAGACGGTCAGGTAGGCGTCGTTCGGGACGCCATTCTGCCCCGCCCATTCGATTGCGTGTGCGACCGCCGACGCTTGATCGAGCACCTGCACGCCGGGGTCCGCCGACAGCGAGAGTTCCAGGGCTCCGGCGAGAGCTGCGTTGTCCGCATCCCCCTGGGCGTCTCGTCGTGCGTTCAGCATCAGGCCCACATCGATCACGGCTGCGCCGAACAAGGCGAAGAGGAAGCCAAACAGGACGATGAAGATGGCGGCCTGGCCTTCCGCCCCGCGGACCGCGCGAGTTGCAGCCGATGAGTGCCGGCGCACGAGGTGGATCAGCATGACGGCCCACCTCGTGCGACTGCCGGCGCCGGCGCTTGCTCGAGCCGCCCGGTCGAGCAAGCACTCAGCGTGAGGCTGTCCGGGAATCCCACCTCGCCGAGGAAGTCCAGGATCGCGCCGAGCGGGGTGACCATGTCGTAGTCGTGCGAGACATGCACCACGACCGAGTCACCGCGCGCGACGCTTCCCGGACCGCCCGGGTAGGAGACGGTGACTTCCGAGCACTCCAGGTTCTCGCCGCTCGTGTGCAGCGCGCGGCCTCGGACGGTGTTCGCAGCGCAGGTGCCATCACCCGGGGGTGAGCCCAGCGCTCCGTACCGCGCGCCCTCCGCCGCCGCGTTGCTCACGGCGAGGTGGCTGTTGAGGGCGAAGCCAAACTCCACGACGGCGAAGACCATCAACAGGATGAGCGGCATCACGAGCACCAGCTCGACGACCGCCTGTCCCTCCGACTTCCATACGTGATGCATGGCGCGCCCCCTTCGGCCGCCCGGGTCACCCTAGGCGAGCGCAGCGGTGACCTTGCCGATGGCGGACGCCACGGCGCCCTTCAGCGGGTCCACGGCGCCGACGACCAGGACCACCGCGATAAGCCCGGTAACCAGGACGTATTCGACGGTGCCCTGACCCTCTTCGCGCTCCGCGCCAGCGAAGACGTTGCGGAACAGATTGGTGATGCGGGACATGTTGTTCTCCTTGGAGGCGGGTGATCCGCCTCCTACTGTTCAGTTCCTGTTCGTGTCTCGATGAAGAGGACGTGGCGGCCTGATCCGGCCACCACGACTGGTTTTGACGTACGCGCCCTTCACCCCCTCACGGGACCCGTGCGGATCCCCGCCTGATCAGGAAGAAGTAGGGCTGGTTGAACTGGAGATGGGTGCCGCCCAAGTCAGCTCTTCCAAGCTCGACCCGGGCCGCATCTTCGTGCGCCACGATGCAGGGAATGTTGAGGAGGAGTCGCCTCCTCACATCAGCGCAACGTCAGCCTTATCTCGCGCTGAATCGGGCGTGAACGCGGCCGCCAAGCGAAGGAAACCTGTTTCGGCCACCGGGGCGAGGTGAGAGGAGCTCGGAGATGCTGCAGGGAGGGCGGACGGCCAGTGCCTTGAAACGTGTCAATCGTGTCGATTCTCGCCCAGTGGATCGTCGCGCCATGGGGGCCTCCTCCACGGCATGACCGTGCGCTCAGTCGTGTGGTACAACCCGTCAGAATCCTGATCGTTGAGGGTGCGTTGGACACACGGATGCGTCCTTCGCCTAGCGGGGACGTTCCGTGAGCCATTCGAAC
This sequence comes from uncultured Dehalococcoidaceae bacterium, assembly GCA_964439675.1. Classification (GTDB taxonomy): domain Bacteria; phylum Chloroflexota; class Dehalococcoidia; order UBA2979; family UBA2979; genus W-Chloroflexi-9. The sequence goes on along the minus strand of CAYTRA010000166.1, from coordinate 1,760 downwards.
AAGGTCCGAGCCGTCGGCCTCGGTGTAATCGCGTTGTGCGCACTCGTTGCGGCTATCGCGTTCTCTACGTCGCCCGGTGCGGCGGCGTTTGTTTCGCTCACGGTTGTGGGCGATCCCGAGGCCGACCCCATCGAGCTCTCGGCGGCGACTTATGCCGATGCGGAGGCGACGCTGGCCCCGCTTGCCGGCACGCCGCTGCAGGTGGACTTCCCAGGATTGCCCGAGCAGACGCTCGACTCGTTCACCCTCGACCCCGCGAACGAGGTGATCGTCTTCACTGGTCCTGGGCAGGTGATGCTGCTGGCGTCCTGGAACGGAGGGGCGCAGCCGGAGATCGTGTTTGCCGTCGACGCGGGCGCTCGTGCGCTCTCCAGCCTCGGACTGAGCGGACACTTCTCCGAAGCGGCGCTTCCCCGCGTCGTCCTCCTGCGGACGGCCGATGGCGGCGCTGCGGTGCTGCCGGTGGCGTCGCTGCCGTCTGCCGCCACCACGTTCCTGGATGGCCTCTACCCGGGCGCGGCGCTCGGTCAGCTGAACCTCTCCGGCGGGCTGGACTTCGCGTCCCGACTCGACCTCGAGGCCCTGCCGGCACCGCTGGCGTCGGCCCTTGGCGGCGGTGACGTCCTCCTTGCCGGATCACTCGGCAACAACGACTTTGGCGTCCTCTCTGGCAGCATCGGCGACACCTCGTCGTTCAACCTGGTCGCGACCCTGCCGTCGCTGAGTGGTGTCGTTCCGGACTGGCTCTCGCTCTCGCAACCGACGCTCTCGCTGACCGCCTCCGCCGGTAGCGTGACCGGCGCCATATCGCTCCACGCCGACGCCGAGGTTGGTGGCGATGCGCTCTCGTTCGATGTGAACGCGACGCTCGACTTTGGGGCTGAGACGGCCACCCTGCAGGCGAACCTCGTTGCTCCGTGGGTGGCTCCCTTCGGGCTGTCCTGGCTCACGCTGGACGCCACCTCGCTGGCGCTGGAGATCGACTCGGCGGGCGCCGTCGACGCGTCGCTAGAGGCATCCGTCTCCGCCGGTGCGGCGACGATCGACCTCTCGGTCGTGCTCGCGGGCGGCGAGGCGACACTCACGGGCTCGGTGGCCTCGCTTTCGAGCGCGGACCTCGCGTCGCTCCTTGGCGGGCATGCGGGTGTCACTGCGCCCAGCGGGCTGCCGGACCTCGTGCTCAACAACCTCATCGTCGAGGTGGACACGGCCACCGAGGCCTTCTCGGTGGCGGGTGACGCCTCGATCTTCGGAGTGCAGGGCTCCGTCCTCGTCTCTGCGCTTGACCGCGGTGCGGGGCGCGAGTTCCTGCTCGGCGTGTCCGTGAGTTCGACGACGCTCGGCGACCTGCAGCTCGGACTGAGCGGCGCGCCCGCCTCCGTCACGCTGCCCGACGTGGACTTTGCCTTCGTCGACGCCCCGACTGGCGCGCTCGAGATCGCCGGGTCCGAGATGACCGCTGCGGAGCGGGCGTTCTTCACCGGCCGCTTCGGCTTCACCGGTGACCCCGAGTCGAAGGTCTCGCTGGTGAGCGGCCTCAGCCTGGAGGCAGACCTGCCGCTCTCGGAACTTCCGGCCGGCGTGGTGGACGCGCTCGGCCTCGGCGACAGCGGTTCCCTGCTGCTGTCGGGGTCGCTCTCCCTCGCCGGGGGCTCGGTCGCGGCAGCCACCCTCAGCGCCGCGCGGCCGGGGACGCCGCCGATCGTCGGGCTGCCCGCGGGGGTCCAGGGCGACCCGGGTGAGCCGGTCTCCCGGGGCCT
>CAYTRA010000165.1:0-6167 GCA_964439675.1 uncultured Dehalococcoidaceae bacterium | reverse complement strand
GCTTGCTCGGCAACATGCAGCAGCAGGAGGTCGACCCTCGAGGCGGGGAGTACCGTCCTCAGGCCCAGAACCCGGCCCAAACTCAGTCGCAGCCCCAGGCCGAACCCGCGCCGCAGCCCCAGTACCGCGAGCCGGACTACCGCCCCGAATACTGGCCTGAGTACCGGGCCCCATACGCGCCGCCCGCCGCCACCTACCGGGCCGCCCCCTCGCCCTCCTACGGCTCGGGCGCGGACAACGAGGTGGAGTTCATCCTCGCGGATGCGCGGGCTCGCGCACAGCGCATCCTGGACGAGTCCATGGAACGCGCCCGTGAGCTGGTGCGACGCGAACGCGCCGCCGCGCCCCCCGCCTTCGAGGCGATCGACCGCTCGGACTTCGACGACCTCCGCCGCTCGATCCACGGGCTGGTGACGGAAGTCCGGGACATCCAGCAGCGCCTGTCGCGCATCGAGAACCTGCTGCGCACCCAGCAGGTGGCGCAACCGTCCGTGCAGCCCTCGCCGGCATCGCCGACATCGATGGCATCAACCGAGTTCCGCCCGCCCACCACGGCGTACGACCCGCCGCCGGCCTACCAGCGTCCGGCACCGCCCCCCGCCTACGACCCCCCGCGTGAGGAACCCCCACCGTTCGAGGCGCCCCGTGCCGAGGAGCCTCGCTACGAGGAACCCCTCCACGAGGAGCCCGAGTACGGGGCGCGATACGAGGAACCCGAGGCGGTCGAGCCGCCCTCTCTGATCTCGGAGGGGGCGCCCTCGCCGGCGCCGGCGCCGCCGCGCGGGACGTTCAGCGTGGTGCCGCCGGAGCGGCGCGACTGGGACGAGCCCGCCGCGACGGCGCATGAGGACGAGTCACCGCCCTCGTTGCCCCCCTCGCCACTGCCGGGGGCCTTCAGCGGGTCGGCGGCACCGGTCCCGCAGACCTGGCCGGAGCCGGAGCCAATGCCCGGGGCGGACATTGCCACGTTCCTGCCGGCGGACGGCGCGATCGTCCTGCGCGTGACCCCCGTGGCGGGGTTCCAGGGCCTCATGCGCGTGCAGGACGCCCTCGCGCGGTTGCCGGCCGTGCGCACGGCGGCCGTAGAGGCGTACAGTCAGGGCGAGGCGCGCCTGCGGATTGAACTGCTGGACGCCACCGACTCCGAGGAACTGGCGGCAGGGCTGGCCCAGTCGCTGAAGGAGCCGGCCTACGTCCGCGAGGCGTCAGAGTCGGCCCGGCAACTGTTGATCGCGCTGCGCTAAGCGGCGCACCCGCGGCGGGGGCTGCGGGAGGACACGGGTGATGCCTCACCCCACCACGGACACGCCCGGCTGGCCCCGCTGCCGGCACGGCCACATCGAGGTGTCTCGATGACCCCGTCGTCGCGCGTCCCGTCCGGGCAGCGCCGCGTCTGGCTCGCCTTCGCCGCCGTCACCGCGCTCCTCGTTGCCGCGCACGCCGCACTCGAGGTAGCCGTGGCGCCAGACCTCGATCCACTCGTGTTCGTCATCGATGGCGCGACCGGGCTGGTTTTCGTGGTGGTATTCGCGCTCTACCTCCGCTGGGTCGCCCGCGAGCGACGCCGCGAGACCATCGAGCGCATCTTGCTCGACCTGCTGTCCGTGCCGCGGAACATCGAGGCCACCGCGAACGAGAGCCTGAAGGCGCTGGCGCAGGCTCGCGTGGGCGACGCCATGCTCGTGGGGATCGTGGGCGAAGGTGAGGTGGGACTGCGGCCGGTGGCGACGCACGGGTACCCGCGCGGTTGGGCGGAGCAGGCGCCGCCACCTCCAGACCGCCTGGCTGGCCGTCCGGAGTTGTCCCATCCAAAGGCGCTGACCGGTTGGCTGGAGCCGGCGACCGCTCGCGCGGGCAAGCGGCCGTGGGTGGCGCAGATACCACTGCGTAGCGGGCAAGACGCCCTCGGTGTGCTCTGGGTCGCCGCGCGGCGTCCGGGCGTCCTGAAGGACCCCGCCGTCCTGGACCTCCTGAGCACGCGTCTCGGCGCGGCCTTCGACCACGCAGCGCTGTACGAGGCCGCGTACGCGCGGGAACGCGACCTCGAGGGCCTCGAGGCGCGTCGACGCGAGTTCATGGCCGCCATCGCGCACGAGATCCGCACGCCGCTGACCTCGATCCAGGCGTTTGCGGATCTGCTGCAGATGGGGCAGGGGGAGATGGACGAGACGGCCGGGCAACTGGTCACCTCCCTCGGGCAGGGCGTGATGCGCCTCTCCTCGCTCGTGAACGACCTCATCGACCTCGGACGTGCCGGCCACGCCGGCTATCGCATCGAGCGCGTCGAGGTGGACCTGGGCGCCATCGTCCGCTCGGCGGAGCAGACGCTGCGTCCGGCGCTGATGCTTCGTGAGCAGTCCGTGGAACTCGACCTGCCCTCGGAAGGGCCGGTGGCGATCGCGGATCAGCGAGTGCTGGAGCAGGTGACCCTGAACCTGCTGTCCAACGCGAACCGCCACGGCCCACCCGGCGGTTCCATCACCGTCCGCGCACGTCTCACCGAACAGGGCCTCGCCCGCATCGAGGTGGCCGACAACGGCCCCGGCATCCCGGAGGCAGAGCGAGAGCGCATCTTCGAGCCGTACTACCGCATCGCGAAGGGCGCGGGCGCCCCCGTGCCGGGCTCCGGACTCGGCCTCGCGGTCGCCCGCCAGTTGCTCGACGAGTGCGGCGGGCGCATCTGGGTGGAGGGCGACAGCGGGGGCGGCGCGCGCTTCTGCGTGGAACTTCGCGCCGCGGGCGGGTAGCGCCGGCCGGCCAGGGCGCGGCGAGCGCCCGCAGGCCGTAAGATCGCCGCGAATGCACCTCGCCCATCTCGCGCTGACCAACGTCCGATCGTTCCGTCGCCTGGACCTGGCCCTGGAGCCAGGCCGGCACGTGATCGCGGGCCGCAACGCCCAGGGGAAGAGCAACCTCCTGGAGGCGGTGCAGATGCTCGCTACCGCCCGCACCCTTCGAGGCGGCACCGACCTCGACCTGATCGCGTGGGAGTCGGTGGAGGAAGACCCGCTGCCCGCGGCGCGCCTGGAGGCTGCGGTCCAGACGGCCAACGGCAAGCGCACGCTGGAGATCGCCGTCATCGCGCAGGAGACCCCGCCGGGCGTGAAGCCCGCCCGCGCCTCGAGGCGGTTCCGGGTCAACGGGGTGGCGAAGCGGGCGTCCGACCTCATCGGCCAGTTGCGGGTGGTGATGTTCTCCGCGGACGACCTCGATATCGTCGCCGGCGCGCCCTCCGGGCGACGTCGCTACCTGGACATCACCATCTCCCAGTTCGACGGCGCGTACCTCCGGGCCCTCCAGCGCTATGGCCGCGTGCTGGAGCAGCGCAACTCGCTCCTCCGTCGGTTGCAGGAGCGTCGAGGCCGCCCGGACGAACTCGACTTCTGGGACGACGAACTGGCGGCCGCGGGCGCGCTCATCGCGCAGCGACGCGCGGATGCCGTCCGCGCCCTGGCCCGCGATGCCGCCGAACGCTACGGCGAACTCGCACCATTCGAGGCCGAAGACCTGTCGATCTGCTACGAGCCTCGGATACCCCCCGCGATCGTGGACGCCATCCGCGAGCACGACTTCGCGGAGCGCTTCCGCACCGCCCTCGTCGAGGAGCGGCGGGAGGACGTCCGTCGAGGCGTCACGCGCTGGGGGCCCCATCGCGATGACGTGCAGTTCCTGATCGGCGGGCACGCGGCCGGCCTCAGCGCCTCGCGAGGGCAACAGCGCACCGCCGCGCTCGCGCTACGGCTCGCGGAGGTGCGTCTGTCAACGGAGCGCAGCGGCGACCCGCCCGTGCTGCTGCTGGACGACATCCTGTCCGAGCTGGACGCCGACCGCCGCGAACGCATCCTGCAGGCTGCCTATCGCGTGGACCAGGTGCTCATCACCACCCCGGACGAGGACCGCCCCTCCCGCGAGGAGATGCCGGACGCCGTGCGCTACCGCCTGTCGGAGGGCGCCCTCACTCGCCTCTAGCGGTGAAGAGCGGGTTCGACCGGGCGGGTACCAGTACCCGCAACGCTCGAGGCGCCACCCGCAGCGACAGCGGCCGCGCGGCATCGCAGGTGGCCCAGCCCTCGCCGTCCAGTTGCAGCGGCAGGGGGCGCTCCGGCCGGAGCCTGAACTCGTCCGCACGTTCGTACGAGACGAGCGGCGCGGGCCGCGCATGCCACCCGGCCCGGAGGCGACGCACCGCCAGGACGAGGTGGCGCAACGCGTCGAAGAGCCCTCGACGCCCCTGCCGCGCCTCGAACGTCACGAGGTCCAGGAGGCCGTCATCCATCTCGGCGGCGGACGTGATGCGCGCCACGCCTCCATAGAGACGGCTGTTCCCGGCGACCGCGAGGACGAGCGAGCGGCGGCTCGTGCCGCCGTCACGGGTGACCTCGCAGAGGATGGGGCGCTGCCGTCGCAGCGCGCCGGCGCCGGCCGCGACGAACGCGCCCTGTGCCAGCCATCGCTTGAGGCGAGGGAGCCCCTCCACGCGCTGCACGACCGCGGCGTCCAGGCCCATGCCGCACATCAGGAGGAACGCGCGCTCTCGGTCGCCCACGCGCGCGACGCCCAGGTCCACCTCGACGGTGCGGGACGCCTCCAGGAGTGCGAACGCATCATCGAGGTCGCGCGGGATGCCGGCCTCCACCGCCCACACGTTCGCGGTGCCCGCGGGAATCACGCCGACGGCGAGGCCGGCGTGCCCGGAGCGCCACACGGCGTTGAGAACCCCGTTGAGCGTGCCGTCGCCGCCGCAGGCCAGGAGGACGCGCACGCCCTCCGATGCCGCGCGTTCGACCGCATCGCGCAACGCCTCAGCGCTGGCGGTCTCCACCACCTCGATGTCCCAGCCGGGGGCAGAGCGTCGCGCCGCCTCGCGCAGGCGGTCGGCCGAGGGCGACCGTCGGGCGTTAGGGTTGCGAATGACCATGGCGCGATCCCGCATCCACGGATGCTATCCGCGTCGAGACGTAGGAGGGACGCCCGGTTGGACGCCGTAAAGGACGAGCCGCGCGACGCGGCTATCATCGGCGGGCATGTTCGCTGGGAGCGGAGGAACGATGATCCGAATCAAGCGCTATGACCACATCAGCATGGCCGTACCCGCGCTGGAGCCGCAGGTCGAGCTGATGCAGCGATTGTTCGGCTTCCGCCTCGGTGGCAAGTTCGAGAGCGACGATGGCTACTTCGGCGCGAACCTGGAGGTACCGGGGCGCACGCTGATCGGGTGGGAGGTGATCGCGCCGCGGGGCGAGGACTCCTACCTCCACCGCTTCCTCGCCGGACCGACAGGCCCGGGCCTGCACCACGTCGCCATCCAGATCGAGTCGGCGAGCCAGGCCGCCGAGGTCATCCGCGGCGAAGGCGCCGAGCCGTGGGGCTACCGCGAGCCCGAGCCCGGAGACGATGGCGGGCGGGGCATGGTGTACCTGCATCCTCGAGGTGGCGGCAGGGGCTTCCTCTGGCAGATGTACGCCGGCGAGCCGTGGCACCGGGGCGAACTCTTCGACGACGAAGAGACGGACACCCTCGGCATCATCGCGGTGAACCACCTGGCCCACGCCACTGCGGACCGTGACGAACTGGGCGACTGGTACGAGCGCATGTTTGGCCTCCACACGGTGTGGCGTACCCCGGGCGACGGACGCGAGGCCGGCTTCCGCACCCGCGTGCTGGAGACCCCCACCGAGCAGCTCCGCTTCGAGATGATCGAGCCGGCCGGCGAGCAGTCCTTTATCCAGCAGTTCCTGGACTCGCGCGGCGAAGGCATGCACCACGTCACCTTCGAGGTCGGCGACTGGGATCGCGCCCTGCGCGCCTGTCGCGCCCACGGCGTCCCCACGTTCGGCGAGCGCTCCGGGGAACGCGAGGGCGCCCGCTGGTCAGAGGCGTTCATCCACCCCCGCCACACAGGCGGCATGCTTGTCCAGTTCTTCTGGCAGGAACGCCCCGGCATCTGGATCTAGGGGCGTGCTCCGCCTCCCCCTCTGCCTCTCGTAGGGGCGCAGCGGTGACTGGAGGCCTACGGGCCTAGCGCCCCGCGATCTTCTTGCGCTTGTGCTGGACGTAGTCGACCAGCAGGTACTCGCCCAGGCGGTCCGGGGTGGTGTAGAAGACGCGGCCGCCGTTGATCTTCGCCAGCTGGTTCACGAACTCCTTCAGGTAGTAGTTCCGGTCCA
>CAYTRA010000164.1:0-6192 GCA_964439675.1 uncultured Dehalococcoidaceae bacterium | reverse complement strand
GGGGTACCAGGACGGGCCACCGTTGAACTCCGGCCAAATGTACCCGGACGCCGTCGCCGGCCTCAACGCGTGCGCCGCCATCATCACCGCGCTCCACCACCGTGACCGCACCGGCGAGGGCCAGTTCATCGACCTCTCGATGCAGGAGGCGTCCCTGGCCTGGGTGGGCGACGCGTTCCTCGAGTACGCCACCACCGGCAACCAGCGTCCGAGGATGGGAAACCGCCACCACACCTTCGCCCCTCACGGCATCTACCCGACACAGACCGACGACCACTGGGTCGCCCTCGCCTGTGAGACCGAGGCGCAGTGGGAGGCCCTCGCCGCGCTCGCGGGGCAGGGGTGGGGCTCGGACGCCCGGTTCGCCTCGATGGCCGCGCGCAAGGCGAACGAGGACGCGCTCGACGAGGCGATCCGCGCGTGGACGTCGACGCAGGAGCGGGACGCCCTCGCGGGGCGGCTCATCGAGGCAGGCGTGGTTGCCGCACCGGTGCACGACGCGTTCGAGGTAGCCGCGGACCCCGTGCTGCGCGAGCGCCAGGTCGTCGTGGAGATCGACCACCCGGAGACCGGGCGCTGGCCGCAGGTGGCGCTGCCCATGCACTTCTCGCGCACCTCGACGGACGTGCCGCCTCGGCATGCTCCGCTACAGGGCCAGCACACGCACGAGGTGCTCGCGGAGTTGCTCGGCATGAGCGAGGACGAGGTGGACGAGCTGGTGCGCGCGGGCGTCTCCGGCGGCGGACCGCCCGACTAGAGCACGACAGGGCGAGGGGGGAATCGATGCCCGAGTACGAGACCATCCGCTACGAGCAGCACGGCCGCGTGGCGCGGCTGGTGCTGAACCGGCCGAACGTCCGCAACGCGCAGTCGTGGCGCCTGCTGGAGGAACTGGACGCCGCGTTCCAGCACGCCTCGGACGACACGTCGGTCGGAGTCATCGTGCTGGCGGGCGAGGGCGACCACTTCTCCGGCGGCCACGACCTGGGGAGTCCGGAGCAGAAGGCGGACATGGCGGAACGCCCTCGGGAGGAGGGCCTGCGAGGTCGCTACCAGGGCTCGTACGCCATCAACGTGGAGACGAACCTGCGGTGGCGGAACGTCCCCAAGCCGACGATCGCGGAGGTGAAGGGCTACACCATCTTCGCCGGCGTGGCGATCGCCTCGGCGTGTGACCTCATCTTCGCGGCGGACGACACCATGTTCCTGCCCACGAACTACCAGTACTTCGCCGTCCCCTGGGACATGGGGATCCGCAAGGCGAAGGAGTTCCTCTTCGAGTCGCGCTTCGTGGATGCGCAGGAGGCGCTGGAGGTGGGCCTGGTGAACCGGGTCATTCCGAGGGCGCGCCTGGAGCAGGAGACCATGGAGTATGCCGCGCGCGTCGCGGAGAACGACCCGTTCCAGTTGCGCATGATCAAACTCGCCATCAACCAGGCTCAGGACGCACAGGGCTTCACCCCGCACGTACAGGGCGCCTTCGCCCTCCACATGCTCTCGTCCGTGGGCGAGGGTGATCCGGGGTACGCCCTCAAGAAGCCCATGGACTCCGGCCAGCGACGCCGGCCGATGGTGCAGCGCGCTATCGAGAACTACGAGTTGGAGCAGCAGCGCCGCGCCCGCGCGGCCGAGGGCTGACGCGAGCGCTGGAAGCGCCGAGCCGCGAGCGTTGACGAGTGCGTTCGGCTAGTCTCAGCGCGCCCCCGACCATCGATGTGCCCGTGTGGGGAGTGTGTCCGTGACCTCTTCGTCCTCGATCCGGCCGGTTGCCGACGTGATCGTCGTCGGCGCCGGGAACGCCGCGCTCTGTGCGGCCATCGCCGCTCGCGAGGCGGGCGCCTCGGTGTTGGTGTTGGAGAAGGCGGAGGAGGGCGAGCGGGGCGGCAACACGTTCTACACCGGCGGCGGCTTCCGCTTCCCGTACAACGGGCTGGAGGACATCCGCGCGATCATCCCGGACCTGAGCGACGAGGAAGTCCAGCGCATCGAGGTTGGCTCGTACCCCGCCTCGAAGTTCAAGGAGGACCTGGTCCGCGTCACGGAGGGCCGCGCGGACGAGTCGCTCGTGGACTACCTCATCGAGAACGCGTACCCCACGGTGCAGTGGATGAGCCGCGTCGCCGGTCAGCGCTGGGTGCTGATGTACGGCCGCCAGGCGTACGAGGTGGATGGCAAACTCCGCTTCTGGGGCGGCATGATCACGGAGGCCGTCGGCGGCGGTGAGGGCCTCTCGGAGAGCCTCTTCGCGCAGCTGCCGCGTCACGACATCGAGGTGCGCTACGGCACCGGCGCGCGAGGGCTGCTCCAGGACGACAGGGGTCGCATCACCGGCGTGCGCGTGAAGGACGCCTCCGGCTTCCACGACCTCCACGCGCGCGCCGTCGTCATCGCGGCCGGAGGCTTCGAGGCGAACGCGGAGATGCGCACGCGCTACCTCGGGGCAGGGTGGGAGGTCGCTAAGGTCCGCGGAACGCGACATAACACCGGCGACATGATCAGGGCAGCCCTCGATGCCGGCGCGCAGTCATACGGGCACTGGTCGGGGGCTCACGCCGTGGCGTGGGACATGATGGCGCCTCCCACCGGCAACCGCCGCATCGGCGACCTGTACCAGAAGCACTCGTATCCCCTCGGACTCATCGTGAACGTGCACGGCGAGCGCTTCGTGGACGAGGGCGCTGACCTGCGGAACTACACGTACGCCAAGTACGGCCGGGAGATCCTGAAGCAGCCGCACGCCGTCGCGTACCAGTTGTTCGACCAGCAGACCGTCCACCGCCTCCGCGATGAGTACCGCATCAAGGAAGCGACGAAGGCGGAGGCGAACAGCATCCCCGAACTCGCGGACGCCCTCGGCATCGACGTCGGGGGGCTCGTGCGCACTATCGACGCGTACAACGCCGCCTGCCGACCGGGGAAGTACGACCCGTCCGTCCTCGACGGCCTCGGTACGGAGGGGATCGAGCCGCCCAAGTCGAACTGGGCGCTCCCGCTGGATCAGCCCCCATACGTCGGGTACGCCGTCACCTGCGGCATCACCTTCACCTTCGGCGGCCTCAAGATCGACGCCAGGACCGCGCAGGTCCTCGACATCGAGGACCGCCCGATGCCGGGCCTCTACGCCGCGGGTGAACTCGTCGGCGGGCTGTTCTGGCACAACTACCCGGGCGGTACCGGCCTGATGGCCGGCTCGGTCTTCGGCCGAGTGGCCGGCGCCGCTGCGGGGAAGGCCGCGGTAGGGGAGCGCTAATCCTCGAAGGGTTCGTTAGCCTTCGAACGGATCGAGCACGTCGACGCCGGTTCCGGCCACGTCACGGCCGTTGCGGGTCACGAAGGTCAGGCCGTGCACGAGGGCCGTCGCGGCCATGAGGCTATCAAGCGCCGGGAGCGGGCGGATGGCACTGAGGCGCCCCCAGGCTCTCGCGATCTCCAGGGTGACTGGCAGCAGGCGACCGGAGAAGTCCTCGATCAACTCGGCAAGCCATGCCTGGTACACCTGAGCCTGGGCAGGATCCCGGCGCCGCAGGCGCTCGGCTCCGTCCGTGATCTCCGCGACCACGAGCACGCTTAAGCAGAGATCCTCACGATCGACCCCATCGAACCACCGCTGTACCCGTACGTCCGCGCGATCGCCCTTCCGGATCTCCGACACGACGTTGGTGTCGAGCAGAAACCGCATCGGCTAGTCGTCCAGGTCTACGGGCCGGAGCGGCGACCTGTCGCGCCGGATATCGAGGAGGTCGAAGTCCGGCGCCGACCTCAGAAACTCCTTGAAGTCCTTCCTCTCCCGCCCGCCGCTGAGGCGTTCGAACTCCTCGATGGAGAGCACCACGGCGACATCCTCGCCGTGCTTGGTCACGATCTGAGGGCCATCTGCGCGGGCGCGGCGGATGACCTCGCTGAAGCGCTGCTTGGCTTCCTGGACCTGCCAGGCCATACCAGACCTCCTTTGTCCAGTCTGTCTAGACTGTCTAGACTGAGAATAGCAGATGCTGCCGTACTACGGCGTCCGCTCCATAGCCTCCCGGATCGCCTCGAGGAACGCGTCCGTCGACGTATCGTCCGTCACCATGCTCACGGAGACTCGGCCCGCGCCCATATCGAAGTAAGCCTCGTCGCCGTCGAGGGCCACGATGCCGTGGCGATCTGCGAGGACGTAGGCGTCTCTGCCGGTGCGCTCTTCGAGGAGGAAGAGCCTCAGTTCGTCGGATCGCGGGATTCGGGCGAGTCCACACGCGACGCGATCTCCTCGAACGGCGCCACTGAGGAGGACGATGATCGTATCGCCTGCCGTGAGCGGGTGACCGGTCCGATTGACGACCACCTCGTGGACCACGAGGCCAGCGCGAGTCCTGACCACGGGAGAGGTGAGCGGGCCATCCTCGACTTCCGCAAAGTCGTCGACGTTTCCAATCACGGCCAGGGTTGCATCGGCCACAAGGTCGTCGATCGTCTCCGGTGGTGGGCTCAGCGCCGCGTACTCGGTGTCGGCGCAGTAGGGATTGGCGGCAGGAGCCGCATCGACGAACGCGACGATCACAGCCCCCGCACCTACGAGGGTGACCAGGCCGAGCGCGAGGTTGCGAGTGAAGCGCTGCTTCATCCTGCCTCCTGTCGCGCACGATAGCGCTCGCGTTTATCGGCTGGTGGGGGCATGCTGCGCCCATGCTCGCAGAACGTCCGGGAACCCCTCGCTCGCGCTCGGTGTATGACGCACGAGTGCAGGAATCAGCCGACGAACAGCCGCTGATCGCCGCAGCACGCCAGGGCGATGCTGCTGCCTTCGCCGCGCTGCTCGAACGGCACCAGCAGATGGCGTTCCGCGTGGCGTATCTCCTTGTCCGAGACACTGACACCGCACAGGACGTGACGCAGGACGCCTTCCTGAGGGCGCACCGCGCCCTGCACACGTTCCGGGAAGGCGAGCCCTTCCGGCCGTGGATCCTGCGCATCGTCTCCAACCTGGCGAAGAACGAACTCCGCTCTCGCGCCCGCCGCGCGCGCTTGCGTGAGCGCGTCGCTCGATGGCTGCCCTCGCAGCAGGCGGGCGCATCGGACGACCTGCTGGCCGCGGTGCTGGAGGCGGACCGCCGCACCGCCGTCCGTCGCCTGCTGGACGACGCTCCCGAGGCCGACCGAGAGGTCCTACTGATGCGGTACGTCGCAGACCTGTCGGAGGCGGAGATGGCGGACGTCCTCGATGTCGCGCCGGGCACCGTGAAGTCTCGTCTGAGCCGGGCGCGGGCGCGCCTGCGCGAGACGATTGAGCAAGCGCATCCGTGGTTGGTCCCCGCATGGCACGCGGGGGAGGGGAATACCAATGACGCATGATGCAGAGTGGCTGCGCACCCTGCTGGAGGAACTGGCGGAACGCGAGGTGTTTCCGCCCACTCCGCCGTTCGGCGCGCGGTTCCTGGACTCGCTGGTCTCGCCCAGCGAGAGCCACTGGGGCAAGCGGGCCGCGTTCCTGGGGGCGGCGACGGTGTCGCTGAGCGCCGTGACGCTGGTGGTGCTGCGCGTGGTGACCGGGCGCTGGGTGGCGCGCGGGCACGCCTAGCGGTCGCCGACGATGGCAGCCACGCCCGTCCTCTGGCGCCTGGACGCGACCGCACAGGCCCAGGCCATCCGTCGAGGCGACACCACGCCCGACGCCCTCCTCGACCTCGCGCTTACGCGCGTGAAGCGACTGAACCCGCAGATCAACGCCGTCATCGCGACGTTCGAGGATGTAGCGCGCCAGCAGATCGCATCGCTCGACCTCGACGCTCCGTTCGCCGGGGTGCCCATCCTGCTGAAGGACGCGGCGCAAGAACTGGCCGGCACGCCGTACGCGCTGGGGACGCGGGTGCTGAAGGACGCCGGCTACGTCTCCCCGGAGACCACCGAGGTCACCCGACGCCTGCTGAGCGCCGGGTTCGTCATCTTCGGTAAGACGAACGTCCCTGAACTCTCCTCCGGCTTCACGACGGAGCCGGAGGCGTTCGGGCCCACGAGGAACCCGTGGAACCTCGACCGCATCGCGGGCGGCTCCAGTGGTGGGGCGGCGGCCGCCGTGGCCTCCGGCATGGTGGCGCTCGCGCACGGCTGCGACGCTACCGGCTCCCTGCGCGTGCCGGCCTCGGCGTGCGGCCTCGTCACGCTGCGCCCCTCGCGAGGCGTTGTACCGCCGCTGGCGCCCGCCGACCAGCCGAG
>CAYTRA010000163.1:0-6212 GCA_964439675.1 uncultured Dehalococcoidaceae bacterium | reverse complement strand
ATATGCACCGCGCGCTGGAGCGCGGGCAACTCTCCGAGGGCCGCCTGGACGCATACGTGGATGGCCTGCTCCGCAGCAGCACCTACCTCGCTCGGCTCACGAACGACCTGATGGACGTCTCCCGGCTCCAGCGCGGCCTGCTCACGCTCCACCAGGAGCCGGCCATCGTCGCGGACCTCGTGGACGGCGTGGCCGCGGCGGACGGGTGGCCGGACCGTGTCCACCGAGAGTTCGAGGACGACCTGCCGGCGGTCTTCGTCGACCCTCCTCGCATCCAGCAGGTGATCTCCAACCTGGTGGACAACGCCCTGAAGTACTCCGACCGTGCCGATCCGGTGGTCCTGCACGCATCGCGCGGCCGGTTGGAGGCGTCCACCGAGGGCGCCGACAACCTCGATGACGGCGTGCGCATCCAGGTCATCGACCGGGGGATCGGGCTGCCGGCGGACGCGCTCGAGGAGATCTTCTCGCCATTCGGACGGGCGCAGAACGTGGGGGCGATCTCCGGGCTGGGGATGGGCCTCTACGTCGCGCGCGAGATCGTGGAGCGCCACGGCGGCCGCCTCTGGGCCGCCAGCGAGGGCGAGGGGCACGGCACCACCATGACCCTCTGGCTGCCGGTCGCACCGGGCGAGGCGTAACGCATCAACCCGACGAGCACGGGACTGGCCCGGCGGATGCCGGGCCAGTCCTTGCAGCCTGAGGGTCGGCTGCTGCTCGTCGAAACTTCGACCGTTACCGGGTGACCACCGTCGGCGTACCGGCGGGGAGGCCGTCCGGGAACATGGTGACGAAGCCCACGTTGACGAAGGTGGGCGCACCACTGACGTAGCCGATCGGCTCGCCATCCTGGAAGACCCACACGGAGCCACCCGACGCCGCGGTGTCCAGCGCCTCGAGCGAGCCGCCACCCCAGGCGGTGAGGGTCACGCCGTCCGCCACGGGCGCCGGCGTGAACGCGCGGTAGCCGGGGCGGATCAGGACGGAGAAGACCGTGAAGTGGTCCACGTCCGCGATGATGACCGCGGAGCCGTCCTCACCAATGGCGGCCGTGGCCTCCACCTCGACCCAGGCGGTGCCGTCCCAGTAGACGAGCACCAGGTCCGTGGGCAGGCCGTCCGTGACCGAACCCGCCGGGAGCGAGAACACCAGCGACACCGGCGCAGCGAAGTTGCCCTCGATGGCGTTGCCGTTGACGTCCGTCACCTCGAACACGAAGCCGAGCACCAGGTCCGCACCCTCCGGGGCCGGCGCCAGCGTGGCGAGGTCCTCGAGGTCCGCGACCTGCGAGACGGTCAGCGTCGAGCCGGCGGGCAGAGCGCCTGCGGGAGCGTTGGCCGTGGCCTCCAGGCCATCCTCGGACTCCACGCTGACCGCGACCGGGCTACCGGCAGCGACCGTGGCCGACTCCTGGTTCTGCACCGTGATGTCCATGCCACCGATGTTGATCGACGGCAGCGGCGGTGCAGTCACCACCGGAGGCGGCGGCGGGGGCGGAGGTGGCGGCGGGGTCGCGCCCACCGTGAAGGTGGCCGAGCCCGTGCCCAGTACGGCCGCGTTCTCAGTCCTCTGGACGCTCACCTCCAGCGTGTACTCGCCCTCCTCCAGCGTCGCGCTGAAGGGGAAGGTCACGCCGGCCGTCTCGAGCGCCGTGTTGTCGATGCCAAAGGCGGCGGTCAGGTCGTTGACCGTGAACGTGTCGGCCGGGAAGACGGCTGTGCCGTCCGCCTCAGTCGTCACGTCGCCGCCCAGGGTGTCGGTCCCCGTGTAGGACAGCAGCTGGCCCTCCAGCGGAGCGCCGTCCTTCTCGAGGCTCACCTGGTACTGCAGGGGTGTGGCGCCGTCCGTGATGCCCCAGAACGGCCCCTGGGCGTCCGGCTGGATCGTGGACGTCACCGTGAAGTCGAAGGCCTCACCGGCCGTGTTGCCGTCCAGCCCGGAGAGGCTGAACGTCGCCAGCGGCACGAACGTCACCTCCGCCGTCGCGTCGATGGACGCGCCGTCCGAGGTGGCCGAGAGCGTCACCGTCTCAGCCGCCCCACTGCGCACCGTGAACGTGGCCTCGCCGTCCGCATCTGTCACGGGCTGCTGCGCGGACACAGTCGCCACGCCATTGTCCGAGACCGCGACGGTGCGGCCCTCGACCGGCACGCCGCCGTCCAACACCGTCACGGTCACCTGGGCCGTGCTGTAGTTGTCCGCCGGCACGGTCGACACACTGACATCAATGGTCGACTCCGTCTGTTCATCGGCCCGAGCGATGCTCATGGAGACCAGCAGCGTCATCATTGCTGCCACCACCATGACCATGCCGGGCCGCCGCAGGACATGAAGCGGCCGCAACCGGCGCACGTCCGTCCAACTCAATCCATCCATAGATCCCCCGTTCCACTCGGCGCGCGGCATGCCATGGCGTTGCGAACGTTCGCAGCGTCCAGACCACGCACCCGGTCCGATGTGTGGGAGACGCTAAAGAGCACCGCGAGAGGAGAGGTTGATGGGGCGTCGCAACCGTGAGGTCAAAGTGTGGGATGAGGACGAATCGTTGAGGGCCCTCACCGGCGCCGTCACGATCGCCTTGAGTCCCCCTCGAGTCAGCCGCTACACGCCACCAGTAGCGGCATTTCCGGGACGCCCGAGGGGAACCGTTCATCCCACGCCCCGTTGACGTGCGCCGGGGCGCCATGCACGTAGCCCAGGAGCGCACCGTCCTCCGTGACCCACGCACGGAAGCCCTCGCAGCCGGCGGCGGCCGCCAGGTCCTCGTTGCTACCGCCCGTGAACCTCGCGAGGCTGGCGCCCGTCGCGGGCACGTCATCGAGGAAGAATGCGATGTGGGCCGGGCTTGCCAGCGAGCCATCGGCGCCCTCGACGATGCGGACCTCGTCGAAGAACACGCGGGTGGGCTGACCGTAGATGCCCCACTTGGTGTACACGCTGGACTCCTCGTTCAGGGTCTGGCCGGCGTACGCGCCTTCCTGCCGCCCGTCCACGAAGAAGCGGAACGCGCCATCGCCGTCCTCGGACCACCGCACGTGGAACGCGAGGTCGTACCAGCGTTCCTCCTCGAAGGGTGCGGAGCCCAGGTACTCGAACGTTCCGTCTGGCTTCCGATGGCGCACCAGGAAGCGCTCTCGCTCCTCGTCCAGGTGGAGCGAGAAGGTGGGCGAGCCGGATGAACCCTCGTGGAACTGGAAGATGATGCGGTCGTCGAACTCGCGGTTCGTGCCCTGGTTCCAGTCCTCCGGCAGGTAGTAACTGACGCCGTACCAGTACTCGCCGCCGGCCTGAGCGCGGAACGCGCTCTGCCACTCGGACCGGTATCCCCGGTTGCCGCGGTACTGCGGGTCGGCGGGCAGCAGCGTCGCCACGCCCGCGGCGTCCCCCAGCCGCGAGGTCTCCTCCGTCACGTCGATGCGCCCCGCCGCCGATGCCTGCTGGAGGTCGCCCTTGCCGGGAGTCTCGCCCGCCTCGAACGTCATGCGCCGCAGCTGCGTCGCTTCGGCGCTCGCGGCGGGCGCCTCGATGCCTACGAGGGCCAGCACCACCAGTGCCCCCAGTGCCAGGAGGCCGGCCGCGATGCGCACGAGCGTCCGAGGGGGAGCCACCGTCAGCCGCCACCGCCGCCCGTCGGCAGTTCCATCACCGGGAACGGGGCCTCGAAGTCTTCGTCACTGACGGAGTCACTGAACTCGGTCGCCTCCATCTGGAAGTCGCCCTCGGGCGTCTCGCTCTCCATAAACAGGAGCACGCCCTCGTCCGCGTAGCAGACGGTGCCGGTCGTCTGGGAGGCGGAGTCGTCGAACTCGTAGCACTGCGCCTCGACGCCGGCGATCTCGCGGGTGCCGGCGTCGCGGATCTCACCCGCGACGGCCTCGGTCTGCACGTCGTCCACCTGGTCCGTCAGCACCTCGCCCAGGTTCGGGAACGGCGCGTCATCGCCGGCGCCCATGCTGAAGCAGCCGCCATCCGCGCAGATCACCAGCGCGTCCGGCGTGGAGATCATCGTCCCGGCCTGGCCCTGGTAGTCGAAGTCCATGCGCAGACGGTCGGCGCCCTGCTGGTACCACGTCCACTGCCCGTCCACGGTCTCGCCGTCCAGGCTGCCGCTCACCTCGTAGGTCGCGGTAAACGTCGCGTTCGCGAACTGCTCCGCCAACGCGTCCAGGTCCACGTCCGAGGCGTCGCCTGCACCATTGCCGTCGCCGTCCCCGCCATCCGAGGCGTCATCAGTCGGTGAGGCGGTGGCGTCGCCGTCAGCGGTGGCGGTGCTCGTGGCCGTCGCGGTCGTATCCGTGCCGCTGTCGCCTCCATCCTCGTCCCCACCGCACGCGCCCAGGACGAGCGCCACGAGGGCCAACGGGACGATGAGGCCGGGGAGCCTGCGCATGACGGTTCCTCTCCGTGCAGGAGCAACGAGACCCGCAGGCTATCGGGGACGGGTCAGAGCGATCGTTGACGAAAGGTGCCCACTGACCCACCGATGCGACGGCGGCAGGGGGCGCACCACGCCTTCGTTACCCCCTGCGCACCACCGTGGCACGCACCCCGCTACCCGATGCAGCAGGAGGTTCCCCATGGGTGAAGTCGCCCGCGTCACGGAGATCACCGCGCGCTCCAGCGAGTCCTTTGAAGACGCTATCCGCACGGCCATCGAACGCGCCTCGCAGACGCTCCGCAACGTTAGCGGGGCGTGGGTGAAGGAACAGAAGGTGGAGATCCAGGACGGACGCATCCACTCGTATCACGTGGACCTGATGGTGACGTTCGTGCTGGACGGCAACATGGACGGCAACGGACACATGGCCGCATCCGCGGCGCGGTCGTCCCCGTCACAGATGCAGCAGTCCTCCACGCAGGGCGCCAGCCAGACCACCATGGCGCCCGAGCGAGAGGTGGAGGGCGTCCGCCGCTAGCCCTGCTCGCCTCGTGACTCGTACCCCTCGAGTGGCGCGCCGTCCTCATCCGACCCGGCGCGCCGCTCCGGGTCGCGGAACAGCACCCAGGCGGCGGCGAGCGCGAGCAGCAGCGACGACACGATCACGCCGAGGATGAGCACGTCCGAGGCGGAAGACTCGCGGAAGGAGTCGTCGAAGAGGTCGCCGGCGTGGTCCAGCACGGCGGCGAGCAACCACACGCCGCCGACCACGAGCGAGGCGAGGTAGCCGAGCGCCCACCCTCGCCAGGCCAGCATCACCACGGCGCCCTGCACCAGGAACGCCCCGGCGAGCAGCACGGCCGCGACCGTCGAGTCGAGGTCGAACCGCTCCTCCGGCACGCGATAGGCGAAGTCCTCCAGCGAGTGCGCCAGGGCGAAGAACAGCAGCACCAGGCCCAGCAGCGCTGTCGCCCCGCGCCACTGGATGCGTCCCCGTCGTGCCCGTCGCGACTCTGTCATGCGCTGCATCGTACAAGCGTGCGCCAGCGCGAGGGGCCTCCCGCTATCGTCGACATCGAGGGAGAACGAAGATGCGCGAGACCGGACTCCTGATCGCGGTCGCCGGCGGCGTCATCGTCGTCGTGGGGCTCTTCGTGGCTGCGGGAGCCCTCGGCTGGTTCGGGCGGCTGCCGGGCGACTTCCGGTTCGGCGGAGGGAACGTGCGAGTCTACGTCCCGCTGGTGTCGATGTTGCTCGTCTCGGTGGTCCTCACGCTGGTGGTGAACCTGCTCAGACGCTTCTTCTGAGGAGATGCGCACCCCGGGGAATTCTGACGGCGATTTCGCGCGTATATAACGGATTCGTCATGCCCTCTTGAGCGCAGCGGGTGAGGGGCATACGTTCCGAACGGCTACGAAGGGCGGCTCGTATCCCGCACCGTCGAGGGCCTCCCCTCGAGGTACGGCCGCCAGGATGGATGCGCGAAAGCGATGACTCCCCCCTCGCGGCTCCCCCTGCTCGACCGTCTGCGCGCCATCAACCCGCGCGTGCAGATCGCAGCCGTGGCAGTCCTCCTGATCATCGTCGCGGTGCCTGTCGCTGCCATCGTCGCGTTCGGCGGCGAGGGTGAGGCGGACCTCGTCGCGCGTCCCGCGACGGAGACGCCGACCCCCACGCCATCACCATCGCCATCCCCCACCCCGACGCCGACCGCCACGCCGCCGTACCCGTGGCCGGCGGACCCGATCCCGCCCGGTGAGCCGGCGGGGCTGGTGAACGTGTCCTCCATCGGTTTCCCGCTCGCGCCACCCAGCGAGCGCACCCCTCCCGGCAA
>CAYTRA010000162.1:0-6216 GCA_964439675.1 uncultured Dehalococcoidaceae bacterium | reverse complement strand
GAGCCTGTCGCGCCTCGTGCTACCGAGCGTGCCGCGACCGTTGCGGACGCCGCCGGCGCTGCTCATGCCGCCCTCCTGGAGCGCGCCTCGCGAGGGCGGGCGCGGCTGACCTATCGTGGGTGCGGAACGGACGGAGGAGCCATGACGCTGCGCAAGCGCCGCCTGGGCCGCACCGGCCTGATGGTGACGGAGTTGGGCCTCGGCGCCATGGACACGCCCCAGTCGCCGGAGGGCGCGGACACCCTGCGCGCGGCGCTGGACGCCGGCATCGACTTCATCGACACCGCCCGCGAGTACGAGGGCAGTGAGTTCCTCATTGGCCAGGTGGTGCGCGAACGCGGCGGCAAGGAGTTCCACGTCGCCACCAAGACGTTCAGCCACAACATCAACGGCAGCCAGCGCGATGTGGACCGCTCCCTCAGCATCCTGGGCGTGGACGCCATCGACCTCTACCAGTTACACGACATCTCCACGCCGGACGCCTGGCGAGAGGTCATGGGCGAGGACGGCGCGCTGGAGGGCCTGCAGGTCGCGCAGTATCGAGGTCTCATCCGCCACATCGGCCTCTCCACGCACAACCTCGATATCGCGCGCGAGGTGATCCTGAGTGGGGCATTCGAGACGGTGATGCTCGAGTATTCGGCGTTCTACCCGGACTCCGCCCCGCTCATCGAACTCGCGGCGGAGCACGATGTCGGCGTGATCGTGATGCGCCCCCTCGGCGGCTCCGGACGCACGAGCGTGCTACGCGCGCATCTGGAGGCCGGCACGGCCGGCAATCTGACCCCCGCGAACCTGCTGCGCTACGTGCTCTCCAACCCGGGCGTCTCCGTCGCCATCCCCGGCGCTCGATACCCCTCGCGGATCCACGACAACGTCGCCACAGCCTCGGACTACACCCCGCTGGACGATTCCGAACGGCGCGACCTCGAGCGCGTGGCGGCCTCGCTCTACTGAGGGCGCCCAGCAACTCTCGGGCCACCTCGATCCGCTGGAGCACGCACTGCCACGTCGCTGTTAGGGGCGAGCCAGAGCAAGGCGATGAACGTGTAGTCATCCCGCACCTAGCCTCGCGGGTGACTCCCCCACGGATCAGTCCCCGGCGTAGGAGCCGGACAAGAAGGGAATCGCACCATGACCAGCCCGCAGGGCGGCAACGTGAACCCGGCCCAGATCCAGCAGTACCTGGGTGACATCAACTACCCGGTGGACAAGCAGCAGTTGATCGACCACGCCCAGCAGCGCGGCGCGGACGAGCAGTCGCTGCAGGCCCTTCGCAGCCTCAACCGGGAGCGCTTCAACAGCCCGAACGAGATCAGCGAGGCAATGGGCAGCCAGAACATGTAGCGGACCCGCGAGGACCGCAACGTGAGGACAGCATGACGCTGTTCCTGGACCTGGACGGCGTGCTCGCGGACTTTGACGCGCACGTGGAGGCGCTCTTCGGCGAGCCGCCGTCCCGGCTTCCGATCTCCGAGATGTGGCATCGAGCGGCCAGCACGCCCGGCTTCTTCGAGACCATGCCGCTCATGCCGGACGCCCTCGACCTCTGGGACTACTGCCGGCCCTTCAACCCACGCATCCTCACCGGCCTGCCGAGGGGTTCGTGGGCGGAGGGACAGAAGCGCCGCTGGGTGGCGCGCCATCTCGGCCCAGATGTCGAGGTCTTCACGTGCATGTCGCGCAACAAGTGCGACTACGCATCCCCCGGCGACGTACTGGTGGACGACACCACGAAGTACGCGCACCTCTGGGAGGCGCGGGGCGCCATCTTCGTCCGTCACCGCTCGGCGGCGGAGACCATCGAGTGGCTGCGGGAACTGGGGTTCGTACGCGAGGACCTCGGCCAGCCGGCTAGCGGGCCAGCCAGGCCTCGATGACCTGTCGCGCGACGGGGCCGGCCTGCTGAGAGCCGGAGCCAGCGCGCTCCTTGATCACCACCACCGCGATCTGCGGCGCCTCGATGGGCGCGTACGCGATGAAGAGCGCGTGCGGCGCTTCCTCCGAGATCACCTCGGCGGACCCGGTCTTGCCCCCGACGCGCACGCCGGGGATCGCCACCGTCGAGGCCCAACCGACCTCCACGCCGTGCTCCATCACCTCCGCCAGTTCGCGCGCGGTCTCCGGAGACATGGCCCGGCGCCACTCCGAGGGCTCCTCGTGCAGGAACAGGCGCGGCTGCGGCACCACCCCATCGTTCGCGATCGCTGCCGTCACCAGCGCGAGGTGCAGCGGCGAGAACTGCAGTTCCCCCTGCCCGAACGCCGACGCGGCTAGCCCCGCCGCAGTCTCCAGGAAGCCCTCGGTCGTCGCGAGGCGTCCCTCGCTCGTGGGCAGCGCGAGGGGCGGGGCGTCCGTCATGCCCAGCGCCTCCGCCATCTCCCGCAGCCGCTCCGCGCCCACCTCGATGCCGAGTTGGGCGAAGAAGGTGTTGCAGGAGTACGCGTAGGCGTCCGCGACGGTCTGGGTCCGGCGCCCCGGCGGCTCGTTCTCGTTCACGATGCGCACACCATCGATGAAGATCTCGCTCGGACAGGACGCGGGCGAGTCCGGCTCTACGAGGCCGGCTTCCAGCGCGGCTGCCAGCGTGACGGTCTTGAACGTTGATCCGGGCGGGTACAGGCCAAGCGTGGCCCGGTTCAGGAGCGGACTTGCGGCGTCCTCGCGCAGGTGGTCCCACTCCTCCGGACTGAAGTTAGGGTTGAACGTCGGGCTGCTCGCCATCGCCAGGATCTCGCCCGTCGTCGGATCGAGCGCAATGACGGCCCCGGTCGCGCCCTCGAGCGCGGCGGAGGCGACGGCCTGCAGGTCGGCATCGATGGTGAGTTGCACGTCCTCGCCGGAGCGCGGCTCGTTCAGCAGGTCCAGCCAGGTGTCGTGAGGCGTCGACGCGCGCTGGCCCATCAGCCGGTCTGACGCCACGGCCTCCACGCCGGCGGCCCCCACCCGGGGCGAGGTGAACCCCAGCACGTGCACGGCGCCGGGCGCGGTGTAGACGCGGCGAGGCTCTCCGTCCGGCCCGATCTCCGTCTCTGCCAGCACCTCGCCGTCGCGGTCCAGGATGCGCCCTCGATGGACGCGCGCCTCCTCGCTGCGCAGGCGTTCGCCGGCGACGGCGGGGTCGTTCAGCAGGTCGGCGCGGGCCACCTGCCAGTAGCCGAGCGCCAGGCTCAGCCCCGCGAACCCGGCGAGGACGGCAAGCCCGAGTTCGTGGGCGCGCGTCTCCAGCCGCGGGAGCCGGGCGATCAGCGGGACGCCTCGCTCCTCCGGCGGCCGCCGCTCCCCCTGCGCCGACACGAGCAGCGCGAGGATCACCCATGACATCACCATGGAACTGCCGCCGTAACTCAGGAAGGGACTCGTGAGTCCCGTGAGCGGCACCAGGCGCAGCACCCCGCCCGTCACCAGCAGCACCTGCGCCGCGATGCTGATCGCCAGGCCGGCGCTCAGCAGTTGCTCGAACGGCCCTCGAGAGGTGCTGGCGCGCCGGAGCGCGTGCGCGACCAGGAGGCCGTACAGCGCGATGACCGCGAGCGAGCCGAGCAGGCCCCACTCCTCGCCGATGACCGCCAGCGGATAGTCCGTGTGCGCCGCGGGGATGAGCCCCGGGTACCCGTACCCCGGGCCCGCCCCGAACACGCCACCGAAGACAAACCCACCGATCGCCTGGAGCGACTGGTATCCCGCGCCTCGAGGGTCGCTCCACGGATCGATCCAGGCGTCCACGCGATCCTGGATGCGGTCCGAGCCGAAGTAGATGAGGACGACCGCGGCCAGGCCGATCCCCACCGCCGCCAGCACGTAGGACTTGCGGCCGGTCGCCAGGTACAGGATGGCTACCAGGCTCGCGCCGAAGATCAGCGACGGCCCGAAGTCGCGCTGCGCCAGCACGGCCAAAACGGTGATCGCGAACATCGCGAGGAGCGGCAGCCAGTCGTCTCGCAACGAGCGCATCTCGATGCCTCGTGCGCCCGCCTGGCTCGCGCGCAGCGCGAGGTGCCCGGCGATGAAGGCGATGAGCAGCACGCGCAGCAGTTCGGCCGGCTGCATGCGCACCGGGCCAACGGTGAGCCACAGCCGTGCGCCCTCGCCGGTCACGTCCTCGCCCGCAACGAGGGTGACGAGCACCAGGAGGAGCCCCGCGAGGAGCAGCCAGTAGCGGAAGCGCAGCAGCCACGGCAGCACCAGCGGGAACCCCACCAGGGCGATGAACGCGGACCACCCCACGGCGATCCACAGCATCTGCGTCGGCAGGATCGAGGGCTGCACGCGCGCGATGACCGCCAGCCCCAGCGCGCACAGCACCCAGGCCGGCGCCAGCAGGTGCGCGTCCCAGGTGCGCCCGGCCAGTCGCAGCATCAGCGGCGTGGCCAGCGGCAGCGCAGCCAGCATCAGCCCCATCGCCCGCACCTGCGGCTCGATCTCCCGGTCCACCGACCACAGCACGAGCGCCGGCATCGCCGCCAGGAGCACGGAGGGGATCAGGAGCAGCCAGGGGTTCGAGCGGCCTCTTCGCGAGCGCGAGGCCGAGGCGTCAGTCGCCAAGCGCGGCATCCTCCGGTCGGGGGCAGCAGGGGCGGCCGATCAACCGTACCCGGCAAGGGCGCATCGCGCAGTCTGTGCCGCCCTCCCCGCCTCGCGGATCGCGTCGTATCGTGGAAGTACCCCTCCACCCCTCGACATGCCGCCACCCGCGCGGAAGAAGCCCCCGCGGAAGAAGCGAGGCCGCACGCTGATCGAAGAAGGCTGGCCGCTGATCCTGTTGGGACTGCGCATCGGCGCGGTGGTGCTGCTGTACCTCTTCCTGTTCAGCGCCTTCCGCACCCTCCGCGCCGAACTCCGCGCCCCCGTCGCCAGCGAGCGGCCCGCCCGCCGCCGCGCCGCCCCCGTCGCCGCCGGCTATCCCGAGGACGACCTCGAGGAAGGCGTCTACCCGCCCGACGAGTACGAGGCCGCCGCAGCCGCCGCTTATGTCGCGGAAGAGCCGGCTGCGTGGCAGCCGGTTGACGAGCCGCCCCCTGCCGCTTCGCGCCGCGTCCCCCTGGGCGTCGCCATCCCCTCGGCGGCCGCGGTGGCCCTCCTGGTGCTCGGCGGCGCCGCGATCTTCCTCGGCGACGACCCGCCGGGTGAGGCCGCCACGGCGCCGCCCGCCTCCACCGAGGAGACCGCGTTTGCGCCGCCCACGGCGACGCCCGCCCCCGGCCGGGTCACGGTGGGCCTCGCGGCCCAGGAGGACGCGCAGGTGCGGGTCACCGTGGACGGCACCGTGCAGTTCGATGGCACGCTGCGCGCCGGCCAGCGCCAGTCATGGGAGGGCGGACAGCGCATCCAGGTGTGGACGGACAGCGGCAAGACGCTGCTGCTCTCCGTCAACGGCGAGGACCTGGGGCCCTACTCGCCAGCCATGGGCCACGCAGACTGGAACCGCATCGACTACGGCTTCTGGCCCGGCTGGGCGGGGCCATAGCCCTCGCCCAGTAACGAGCAGCGCTCTGGCGCGGTTACTCTCCCGACCGTCTCATAGCCGCTTTTGACACTCCCGCCCCCCGCTCGTCACCCGAGCGCGAGCAACCTCCTCCTAGCCTCCTGCGACTGATGTCGCCGACCTCCAGGAAGCGCAAGACCCCCACACGCGGGGCGCCGGACGGCGTGACGCCGGATCCGGGCGCGTCCGCTGCCCGGCCTCGCACGTTCGCGACGCCTCGACGGATGCCGGGGCAGGCGTACCCGCTGGGCGCGACGTGGGACGGGATGGGCGTGAACTTCGCGCTGTTCTCGGAGCACGCGACCGCCGTCGAACTCTGCCTCTTCGACTCCGAGGACGCCACGGAGGAGGCGGCGCGCGTCCGCTTCGATGAGCGCGAAGGCCTTATCTGGCATTGCTACCTCCCGGACGTGCGACCGGGGCAGTTGTACGGCTACCGCGTGTACGGCCCGTGGGAGCCGGAGGCGGGGCACCGCTTCAACCCGCGCAAGGTGCTGCTGGACCCGTACGCAAAGGCCGTGGGCCGGCAGGCCGGCTGGGACGAGAGCCTGTTCGCCTACCGCGTCGGCGGGGAGCACGAGGACCTGGAGGCGGACGAGCGCGACAGCGCCCCCTTCGCCCCCCTCGCGATGGTGGTGGACCCCGCCTTCACCTGGGGCAACGACCGCCCTCCCCGCCGCCGCTGGGAGCGAACCGTCATCTACGAGGCCCACGTGAAGGGCCTGACGCAG
>CAYTRA010000161.1:0-6233 GCA_964439675.1 uncultured Dehalococcoidaceae bacterium | reverse complement strand
CACCCACGCCGGCGGGCTGCACGAAGTCCACCATGTTCTGCAGGGCGCCGCGCTCCGCGTAGAAGGAGAGCTGGCCGTGCGCCACGAGGGAGGCGCCGGCCTGCATGTGCTTGCGGTGCGGCATGTTCTGGTTGCGGAAGAACACGCAGCGCAGCGCGCCGCCCTGGTCCTTCAGGGTGAAGTACATGTGGCCGGACGAGGCCACCGTGAGGTTGGAGACCTCGCCGCCGATCCAGAGGTCGCGGAGGTGCGGGTCGCCCTCCACGCGCTCGCGGAGGTACCGGGTCACCTGCCAGACAGGGCGGACCTCCGGCGGCACGATGCGCCTCCTGTTCCCAGTCGCGGCGCTAGTGCTTGACGCGCTCGAGGTACTTGCCGTCCGAGGTGGAGACCTTGATCACGTCACCCGGCTCCAGGAACAGCGGCACGTTGACCACCAGGCCCGTCTCCAGCGTGGCCGGCTTCGTGGCGCCGGTGGCGGTGTCGCCCTTCACGCCGGGGTCGGACTGCGTGATCTGCAGGTCCACGGCGGCCGGCAACTCGAGTCCCAGCGCCTCCTCGCCGTAGAGGATGACCTGGACCTCGTCGCTCTCGCGGATGTAGGGGAGCGCGTCCGAGACCACGGCGTGCGGGACCATCACCTGGTCGAAGGTCTCGGAGTTCATGAACGTGTGCTGCTCACCGTCGCCGTAGAGGTACTGCATCTTGCGGCGTTCCACGCGGGCCACCGGCAACTTGTCACCGGCGTTGAAGGTGCGCTCCGTGATGTGCCCGGCGCGCAGGTCTCGCAACTTCACCCGGTAGACGGCGGACTTCTTCGTCTTGACGTGCTGCACGTCCTCCATGCGGTAGAGGGAGCCGTCCACCTCCACGGTGGTGCCCTTCTTGAAGTCCGAAGTCGAGATCATGTGTCCTCCTGCGCTCTGGGCGGTACAGGTTAGAGGTCAAGTTTCGGTGCGGTCGAGATCACCTTGAGGCGGCCGTCCTGCATCACGCACTGGTCCTCGATGCGGATGCCGCCCCACCCGGGGACGTAGATCCCCGGCTCCACGGTCACCACGTGCCCGTCGGCCAGCGGGATCTCGCCCGAAGGCGCCAGTCGAGGGTCCTCGTGAATGTCGAGGCCGAGCCCATGGCCCAGGCCGTGCCCGAAGTGCTCGCCGTGGCCGGCCTGGCGGATCACCTCGTGCGCGATCTCGTGCCCCACCTTGCCGAGCATGCCCGCCTCGATGCGCTCCTCCGCCGTCTCCTGCGCCGTGAGCACGATGTCGTAGACGCGCTTGAACTCGTCCGAGGGGCGCTCGCCGAGCCAGATCGTGCGCGTGAGGTCCGAGCAGTAGCCGTCCACGATCACGCCCATGTCGATCACCACGCCCGTCTCCGCCTCCAGCGGAGCGTCCGAGGCGCGCCAGTGCGGCAGCGACCCATGCGCCCCGCCCGCGATGATCGACGAGAACGAGAGGTCGTCCGCACCGTGCAGGATGGCGTACTCCTGGATGAGCCACGCCACCTGCTTCTCGGTCATTCCCGGCTCGACCCGCTCCGAGGCGTACCGGAACGCTTCGTCGCCCAGCAGCACGGCGCGCGTCAGCGCGTCGAGCTCCTCGGCGTCCTTGACCATCCGCAGGTCCTCGATCGCGCGGGGCGCCGGGACGAGGGCGGGACGCGAGTGCTCCGGCAGGTCCGCGATGGCGTGCGTCCACGCCTCGTAGCCCGCGTAGGAGAGGTTCGCTGGCTCGAAGCCCACCTTGAGGCCGCCCAACCCCTCGAGGATGGCGACGGCGACGCTGGTATTGGCGCCGGCGACCTGGACGAGCGTGTAGCCCGGGCACTGCTGTCCCACCTGCTCCCAGTAGCGGGAGTCCGTGGCGAACCGTGCCTCCTGCCGAGTCACGAGGGCGACGCCCGCGCTGCCGGTGAAGCCGCTGATCCAGCGCCGGTTGGAGGGCGTGGTGACGAGCAGCGCGTCGACCCCGATCTCGTCGAGGCGCGCGCGCAGGCGCTCCAGACGCTTCTCGATGGTCGAGGCGCTGCTGGTGCTCATGCGGCCTCGGAGAGGCGGGCGTGCAGCATGTCCAGCGCGGCCAGGTAGCCACGTGAGCCGAAGCCGGTGATCTGCCCCCAGGCGACGCCGGCGACATAGGAGTGGTGCCGGAACACCTCGCGCTTGTGGACGTTGGAGAGGTGCACCTCCGCCACCACCAAATGCGTCGCCGAGATGGCGTCTGCGAGGGCGATGGAGGTGTGGGTGTACGCGCCCGGGTTGATGATCATGCCGTCCCAGTCCCGGTGGCCCAGGATCAGGTCGATCATCTCGCCCTCGTGGTTGGTCTGCGTGAAGGCGATCTCCACGTCGCCCAGTTCGGCGGCGCGCTGGCGCACCAGCGTCTCGATGTCCGCGAGCGTCTGGGTGCCGTACACCTCCGGCTCACGCTCGCCGAGCATGTTCAGGGTGGGGCCGTTGAGCACCAGGATGCGCATGGGAGCCTCCCGCATCAGGTCGAGGCTCGATGGTACTGGCGCGGCCGTCCTTGCGTCAGTGGGGGAGCGGCACTCGCCGGCTAGCGGCGCTCCACCTTGCGCGCCCTCGCGAGGGCGTCCGTGACGAGGCCCGCCTGTCGCCGGTGCGCGACTGTCGTGTAAATCTGCGTCGTGTCCGGCGAGGAATGCCCGAGCAGGTGCTGCACGATCCGGAGGTCCGCGTTGCCCTCGATCAGGTGCGTGGCGAAGGAGTGGCGCAGCATGTGGGGGTGCAACGGCTGTCGCAAGGCTGCCTGCACCCCGGCCTTGCGCACGATCTCCTGGATCGACCGCGCCGTCAGGCGGCCTCCCGCACGGTTCACGAACAGCGCGGGCTGTGCGCCGGTGACGAGGCGTGGCCGGCCGTCCTCGATGTAGCGGAGCAGGGCATCCCGAGCGGGTTCCCCGAAGAGGCAGACACGCGTCTTGTCGCCCTTGCCGGTGACGCGCACCTGGCGGTTGGCCAGGTCCACGTCGCGGACGTCCAGGTTCGCCGCCTCGCTGACACGCAGGCCGGCGGCGTACAGCAGTTCGAGGATCGCGCGGTTCCGCAGCCCTACCGGCTCGTCCGCCTTGGCCTCTGCCACTCCCTTGTTCATCAACGCTTCGGTCTCGGTGCCGGAGATGAACTTCGGGAGGCGCTTGGTCTGGCGAGGGAAGCGCAGGCGCAGCATGGAGTCGCCTGGCCGGTTCTTGAGCGCTACGTCCTCCGAGTCGAGCCAGCCGTAGAACCCTCGGATCGTCGTGGCGATGCGCTTCACCGAGCCTTCGGCGACCCCGGCATTGCGCAGCGCAAAGAGGTAGGAGCGGCCGTCAGAGCGGCCGGCCTCGTCGTATGGCGTCTCGCGCTCTGCGAGGAACGAGAGGAAGCCCTCCAGGTCGTGCCGGTAGTTGCGCAGGGTGTGCTCAGAGCGCCGTCGGACGCCCCCCAGGTGGGCGAGGTAACGCTCCAGCGCCTCGCGCGCGGCGCGAGCGAGGGGAGCGGGCGGCACGGGCGAAGGCGCTCGTCTGGCCGGCATGCAACATCCTCGGGTTCCCCGCCCTCGGACGATGGACATAACTCTAGGGCGTCACTCTAGGGGCGTCGAGGTCAGTTCCCGCTACGCCGAGCGCTTGCGCCCGCCGGTGCTCTTCCGGCGGGTCGAGGTGGAGCGCCGCGTGGCCGGCTTCTTCGCCCTCGGGTCCTTGCCCTCGGCGCGCAGCTTCTCCTCGCGGGCGGCGAGCAACTCGATGGCGTCGTCCATCTCGATGGCCTGCGGGTCGCGGCCCTTGGGGAGGGAGGCGTTCACGGTGCCGTCCGTGACGTATGGGCCGAACTTGCCGGAGCGGATGGTGACGCGCCCCTTGTTGTCGGGGTGCTCGCCGAGTTCCTTCAGCACGGACTGCGAAGGCCCTCGACGTCCGAACTTCCGGGGTTCCGCGAGGATCTTCACGGCCTCCTCGAGGGTGAGTTCAGCCATCTGCGCGTGGCCGCCCTCCAGGCTGCGGCTCTCGGTGCCGCTCTTCACGTAGGGGCCGTTGGGGCCGTCCTGCGCCGTGACATCGTTGCCGGTCTCCGGGTGCTTGCCCAGCACCTTCGGGAACTCCAGCGCCAGCAGCGCGTCCTCCAGCGAGACGTGCTCCATGGTCATGCCCGGCCACAGCGAGGCGCGCCGCGGCTTCTCCTTGGACTTCGGCTCCGGGTCCTCGCCCAATTGGAAGTAGGGGCCGAAGCGCCCGGTCTTGAGGTACACGCTGAGGCCGGTGTCCGGGTCATGTCCCAGCGAGCGGTCGGCCAGCGACTCCTCGTGCAGGAGGCGCTCAACGTCCGCGATCGTCACCTCGTCCGGGGCCACCTCCGGCGGGAGCGAGGCGCGCTCGTCGGAGTCGCCCACCTGCACGTACGGGCCGTAGCGGCCAACGCGCACGGCCACCTCGCGTCCCTCGTCGTCCTTGCCAAGGGGGATCGAGGACACGGCGCGGGCGTCGATGGCTTCCCAGCCCTCGTCGATGGTCTTGTGCAGGCCGTCGCGGGCCATGCCGTCATCCTCGGACGCCTCGGGATCGCCGAAGTAGAACGCGTGGAGCCAGGGCTTGTGCTCGCGCTCGCCCCCCGCGATCTCGTCCAGGCGCTCCTCCATGTGCGCGGTGAAGCCCAGGTCCACCAGGTCCGGGAAGTGCTGGAGGAGCAGGTTCGTCACGGCGAAGGCGACGAACGTGGGGATCAGGGCCGTGCCCTTCTTCCACACGTAGCCGCGCTCCTGGATGGTCTGGATGATCGAGGCGTACGTGGAAGGGCGGCCGATACCGCGCTCCTCCAACTCCCGGATCAGGCTCGCCTCGGTCCAGCGGGCCGGCGGCTGCGTCTCGTGGCCCTTCGCCTCCACCTCGCGAGGGTCGACCTCCTGGCCGACGGCGAGCGGTGGGAGGACGCGCTCCTGGTCCTCGAGTTCCGCGTCCGGGTCGTCCGAGCCCTCCACGTAGGCGCGGAGGAAGCCGGGGAAGGTGATGACCTTGCCGCTGGTCTGGAACGTGGCCGTGCCGTGCTCGCCGGCGTCCGCGGTGAGGCGCACCTGCGTGCGCAGCCCGGTGGCGTCCCGCATCTGTGAGGCGACGGTGCGCTTCCACACCAGCTCGTAGAGGCGCTGCGCGTCCGGGTCCAGTTCGCGCGCCACCTGCTCCGGCGTGCGGAACGACTCGCCGGCCGGGCGGATCGCCTCGTGCGCCTCCTGCGCGCCCTTGCTCTTGGACGTGTACACGCGAGGGCGTTCCGGCAGGTAGGCGTCCCCGTAGAGCGAGCGCACCTGCCCGCGGGCGGCCTGCACGGCCTGCGTGGACAGCGCGGGGCTGTCCGTACGCATGTAGGTGATGTAGCCGTTCTCGTAGAGGCGCTGGGCGACCTGCATCGTCCGCTGCGCGGAGTAGCGCAACTTGCGGGCGGCCTCCTGCTGGAGGGTGGAGGTGATGAAGGGGGCGGGCGGGCGCTGCGTGTACGGCCGCTCATTGACGTCCGACACGGCGAAGACCGCCGAGGTCAGGCGCTCCGCGACCGACTGCGCACGCGCCTGGTCCAGCAGTACCACATCCCGCCCCGCGAGTTCGCCGGTCTCCGGATCAAAGTCGCGGCCCTGGGCGACCCTCTGGCCGGCCAACTCCACCAGGCGAGCGCCGAACGTCGTAGCGCCGTCCTGCCCCGCTTCGCGCGAGGCAAGCGTGGCGTCCACGTCCCAGAAGGAGGCGGCCCGGAAGCGCATGCGCTGGCGCTCGCGCTCCACGACCAGGCGGACAGCCACGGACTGCACGCGCCCGGCGGAAAGGCGAGGTGCGACCTTCTTCCAGAGGACAGGCGAGACCTCGTAGCCGAAGAGGCGGTCCAGGATGCGTCGCGCTTCCTGCGCTCGCACCAGGTACTCGTCGATCTCGCGCGGGTTGGCGAGGGCTTCCTCGATGGCCTGTCGGGTGATCTCGTGGAAGACCATGCGGTAGACCGGGACGCGTGGCTTCAGCACCTCCAGCAGGTGCCAGGCGATCGCCTCGCCCTCGCGGTCCTCGTCTGTGGCCAGGTAGAGCTCGTCCGCGTCCTTCAGGAGGGCGCGGAGTTTCTTGACCTGGTCGCTCTTCGCCGGCGGCACCACGTACAGCGGCTCGAAGCCCGCCTCGATGTTCACGCCCAGGCGCGCCCACTTCTCCTTCTTGTACGCGGCCGGGATCTCGGCGGCGGAGGAGGGGAGGTC
>CAYTRA010000160.1:0-6267 GCA_964439675.1 uncultured Dehalococcoidaceae bacterium | reverse complement strand
GGCTCGATGGCCTGGAGGAGTTGCCAGTGCGCGAGCCCCGGCTCCAGGTCGAGTTGCTCGCTCAGGGCGAAGAGCCAGAAGAAGTAGTGGTGCGGGCCGTGGCCGTTCGGCGGCATGGGGCCGTTCCACTGCGTCTTGCCGAAGTCCGTGCGCCCGTTCGTGTAGTCGCCTGTCCCCTCCGGGAGTGAGCGCACGTCGCCCGGGATGTTGTAGAGCACCCAGTGGACGAACCCGTACGAGCCGGGCGAGATCAGCGGCGCGTCCGGGTCATGGCAGATCAGCGCGAACGACTGGGTGCCCTCCGGCGGCTCGGTCCATTCGAGGGCCGGCGAGACGTCTTCGCCCTCGCCGGTGTGCGTCGTCGGGATTGCTCCGCCCGAGGTGAAGGCGGGGCTGGTCAGTTGCATGGACGTAGGGGCGAAGCCCATCCGCGACCTCCTGTCGTGCCTCCAGAGCCTACCGCGCGGACGCAGCCGCGGGGTCCAGCGCGCGCATGAGGGCGGTGAGCAGCGTCATGTACGGCACGTCCACGCCGAGGGCCGCCGTGCGTCGGAGCGGCTCGCCGAAGATGGCTTCCACCTCCAGGGGGCGCCCCTCGACGAAGTCGATCATGGTGCTCGGGCGGTAGGCGGCCATCGCCTCCGTCGCGCGGAGCATCGCGGGGATGGCCTGCGCGCCGTCGAGGCGGGCCGTGCTGCCGTGCGCCTCGAGGTCCGCGTTCGCGGCGGCGATGACCTCGCGCATAGTGGCCTCGGCGGCGGCGCGAAGGTCCGGATCGGCCATGATGCGGTCGGTGGTGATGCCTCCGGCGGTTACCGCGAGGCCGTTGAACGGGATGTTCCAGAGCAGTTTGTTCCACCTCGCGGCCAGCAGGCTCGACGCCGTCTGCACGGGGACGTTCGCGCCATCCCATAGCGCGCGTGCCTCCTCGATGGCCGCCGGGTCATCGAGGTAGTGCGCGAGGGTGACGGTGCCGTAGTCGATGTGGTGGACCACGCCCGGCGCGACACGATTGATACAGGTGAAGGCGAGCCCGCCGAAGATGCGCTCCGCGCCGAACCACTCCGCGGACGTATCCTCCAGCCCCAGTCCGTTCATGAGTAGCAGGACGCGTGTCCCCTCCCCGACGCAAGGGGCTACGAGGGCTCGCGCATCCTCGATGGCGGTGGCCTTCAGGGCGCAGATCACCCAGTCCACCGGGCCGATCTCGGTCGCGTCGCGGTGGACGTGCGGATCATCCAGGCGGAAGTCGCCGTCCTTACTGCGCACCTCCAGGCCGCGCGCGCGGACCGCCTCGTAGTCCCCGCGCATGAGGAAGGGCACCTCGTGCCCGGCCTGCGCGAGGCGCGCGCCGTAGTAGCAGCCCACCGCGCCCGCGCCGATGACCGCGACGCGTCGAGGCGTCTCGACGCTCATTCGCGCACGCTCAGCACCAGTTTGCCCGTGGAGCGGCGGTCGACCAGGAGCCGGAGCGCCTCGACGTATTCCTCCAGGGGGAAGACCTGCGAGACGTGGGGGTGGAGACGGCCCTGGGCGTACCAGGCGAGGAGTTCCCGCATGGCGGCCTGCACCGCCTCGGGGTTGTGGTTGCGCAACTGGCCCAGGCTCAGCCCCATGGCGGCGGCGTCCTTCACCAGCAGGTGGTTCGCGGGGATCTCCGGGATCCTCCCGCTGGCGAAGCCGATAACCAGGATGCGCCCGCCGGGGTTGATGCAGCGAAGCGAGGCGGCGAAGGCATCGCCACCTACGGGGTCGTAGACCACGTCAGCGCCGCCCGCGATCTCCCGCACGCGCTCGCGGATGTCCTCCGTGGTGTAGTTCACCAGGTGGTCCGCGCCGTGCTCGCGCGCCACCTTCAGCTTCTCCGGCGACGACGCGGTGGCGATGACCGTCGCGCCGAGCGCCTTCCCGACCTCGACGGCGGTGAGGCCGACGCCGCCCGAGGCGCCGTGGACCAGCAGCACCTCGCCGGGCTGGAGGCGGGCGCGGTGGCTCAGGGCCAGGTGGGACGTGACGTAGACCACGGGGAACGCGGCCGCCGCGGCCCAGTCCATCCCGTCCGGGATCGGCGTCACGTCCGAGGCGCGCGCGACGGCCTCCTCCGCGTAGCCCCCGCCGGCCTCCAGCATCGCCAGCACGCGGTCGCCCTCGCGGATACCCGCGCCCTCGATGCCAGGCGCTACCTCGATGACGGTGCCGGCGACCTCCATGCCCGGGGAGAACGGGAACGGCGGCTTCTCCTGGTACTCGCCGCGGATGATGAGCGTGTCCGCGAAGTTCACGCCGCAGGCGTGCACCGCGATGCGTACATGGCCCTCGGGAAGTGCGGGGGAGGGGGTGTCCTCCAGGCGGAGGTCCTCGATGTCGCCCCAGGCATGGCAGAGGACGGCGCGCACGAGGCGATCCTTCCGTGATGCCGGCGGCTACGGGTAGCGGCCGCCGTCTCGGTCGCCCGGCCGGTAGTCCGGGCGGGTGTAGAAGCGGATGATCTCACGCTCCTCCGCCTCCACGCGCGCGGCGGCCGCCGCCACCTCCGGCGCGATGTCGTGCGGGATGTGGATCGCGCCGTGCTGGTCCATGGCCAGCAGGTCGCCCGAGCGCACGGTGAGGCCGCCCACGGTCACGGGGCCGCCCACCTCCACCATGTGCACGTAGGCGTGCGACACAAGGACGGACTTCGAGAGCGCCTGGAAGCCCATGCCGCGCATCTCGTCCAGGTCACGGACGCCGCCGTCCGTGATGACGCCCAGGCAGCCCATCGCCTTGTGTCGCGTCGCGTTGACCTCACCCCAGTAGGAGCCGATGGCCGGTTGGTCCATGTCCTGGATCACCACGATCCGAGGGCCGGGCACGGACAGCAGATGGTCCGTCCACGGCTCGCGGTCCACGGTCTCCGGATCGTCGGCGGGCGGCACGCTGGCGCGGATCTTCGCCGTGACGGCGTAGCCCACGCCCACGCCGAGTTCCGGGAACCGGCACTGGATCTCGGAGGACATGAACCCCACGGCGCGAGAGCGGACGTTGAACGTCTCGATGGCGTTCGCGATGGCAGGCGTGGGCCAGGTGGCCAACTCGCGCAGTTGCGCCTCGGAGAGTGTGGGATGCAAGGCGACGCCCCTTCCGGTCGCGATGGGGCGCAAATCCTACCCGATCCTCATTGGCGCCCCAGCGTGCCGTACCTGGACGTGTCCGGCGAAGGGATTGACGGACTGTCGCAGTGATGTCATAGTGACGTCACAACGACAGTAGACGGATGTAATCCCCTCACCGGTCCGGGAGCATCGAGGACGGAGACCCGCAATGCGCTTACAGGACTACTACTCGGGCATCGTGCTCACTCGCAGGCCCTCGCCGCCCACGCGGGACGAGGCGCGCCGTGACTTCGACGCGCGCTTCCGCGAGATGCGGCACTCGGGCGCGTTCACGCTCCCTCGATGACGGCCGCGCCCGCAGCCATCGCCGGCGCGCTCCGCATCGAGGGCGTGACGAAGGTTTACCCGCACGCGGCAGGCGGCGTGCGCGCGAACGACGAGGTGAGCCTGCGCATCGAGCCAGGCGAGGTGTTCGGGCTGCTGGGGCCGAACGGCGCGGGCAAGACGACGCTGGTGAACCAGATCGTCGGCCTGCTACGCCCGACCTCCGGCTCGATCCACCTCGGCGAGGTCAACCTGGTGGCAGATCCCGGCGCCGCGCGGCAGTTGTGCGCCTACCTGCCGCAGGCACAGTTGCCGATTGAGCCCATGCGGGCACGGGAGGCGGCTGAACTGACCGGCCGCATCCGCGGTGGGCGCACCTCCGAGGTGCGCGAGCGCGTGGGCGACCTCTTCGACGCGCTGCAACTGCGGCCGTGGGAGCGCTCGCTGGGCGCGTCGCTGTCCGGTGGGGTGAAACGCCTCGTCGGGTTCGTGATGACGGCTGCGGTGCCCCGCCCCGTCGTGATCCTGGACGAACCGACGAACGACGTGGACCCGCTGCGTCGCCGCCTGCTGTGGCGCGAGATCCGAGGGCTCGCCGCGCGCGGATCCGCGGTGCTGCTGGTGACCCACAACGTGCTTGAGGCCGAACGCGCCGTGGACCGGCTGGCCGTGGTCGATGGCGGTCGCGTCATCGCCCATGGGACCCCCTCTTCCCTGAAGGCCGCGGACCGCGGGCGGCTCCGGCTCGAGGTTGTCCTTGAGCCTGGTGCGGCAGACCCGGTGCTCCCTCCGTTCGCGGAGGACCCGGTGCGGGCGGGCCGCCGTCTCCTCGTAACCCTGGACGAGGGGGCGGCGGCCGCCGCGATCGAGTGGGTGAGCGACATGGTGCACTCCGGCCTGGCCGAGGAGTACGAGATCGGCGCGATCACCCTGGAAGACACGTACGTCCGGCTCGTGGGCGCCGAGGGCGCCGAGGGCGCCGAGAACGGGGCCGCCCATGACCCCGGTGAGGGAGGCGCGTGATGCAGACGGCGATCGGGGTGGCTTCGCCGGGATCGCTGGGCATCCGGCGGGGGCCGCGGTACTGGCTCCAGTCCTACTGGCTGATGATGCGGTGGGAGGTGCTGAGCCTGCGGCTCCTGTTGCCGGTGATGGCCGCGATCCAGTTCTTCATCGGCGGCGGCATCGTCATTGGCTTCGGCTTCCTCTTCGAGGACATCAGCATCACGCAGGCGACCTACCTCGCCACGGGCGGCGCGGTCCTGCCCATGCTGACGCTGGGGTTGGTGCTGGTCCCGCAGCAGGTGGCGGACCACAAACTGACGGGCACCTACGACTTCCTGTTCTCGCTCCCGGTGCCACGTATGGCGATGTATTTCGCGGGCCTCACAGTCTACTCCGTGATTGCGCTGCCTCCCGCCGCTGCCGCGCTCGCCGTGGCTGCCTGGCGGTACGACCTGGCCCTCGATGTGAGCGCGCTCGCGATCCCCGGGGCGCTGCTGGTCGTGGCGGTGGCGTCAGCCATCGGCTACGCCGTGGGGCACGCCATCCCGCAACCGCGAGTGGTGCACCTGATCACGCAGTTAATGATCTTCGTGGTCACGATCTTTTCGCCGATCAACTTCCCCACGGAGCGCTTCCCGCAGTGGCTCCAGTCCCTGCACCACCTCCTGCCCATGGAGCACGCCGCCATCGTCATGCGGGCCACGCTCACGGACGGGCTCGTGGAGGGCGCCACGTGGCCCTCGTGGGTGGTGTTGGCGGGGTGGGCGCTGGGCTCGCTGGCCCTCACCTACGCAGTGGTGTCTCGGAGAGGCTGAGGGCTGCCGGGCCCCGGAGCCCCCTCTCCTTAACCCTCCCCCGCGAGGGGGGAGGGGATCAGAGGCGGAAGACGGGCTGCCTCGACACTCCGTCGAGGGCCTCGGAAGCGCCGCCTGTTCGGGGCCTTACTCGACGTAAGCCATGGGCGTATCATCTTGTTATGCCATCTGAGACAGGCTCCCCTACTGCCGCGCCCCCCGTGGTTGGCGGGGACGAACTGGCCGCGTTCTGCCCTCGCTTCCACCATGCGGTTGAGGTGGTGGGGCGTCGGTGGACGGGCGCGATCCTGCGGGCCATGCTCGCGGGGTGCGTGCGCTTCTCTGACCTGCGCGCCACGGTGCCGGGACTCAGCGACCGGCTGCTCTCCGAACGGCTGAAGGAACTGGCCGGCGAGGGGCTCATCGAGCGCCGCTCGCCGGACGGCGCGGGACGCGTGGAGTACCACCTGACACCCAAGGGCCTGGAACTGGCCCCGGTGATCGAGGCGCTCTCCGCCTGGGCGCAGGAGTGGGTGCCGCTGGAGGACGTGGAGCAGGCCGCCTCGGCGGACCCGCCTCGCGACCGGCGGTGACGCCGCTCCACGCGCCGGACAAGGCCGCTCGTACGCGACTCCGTACCCGATCCCACACAAGGGGATCGTGGCGTAGGGTTGTCTCGGGCCGGAGGTATGACGGGAGTCTCTCTTGGCGATGACCTCTCAGGGCGTCGACATCCGAAACCGGAAGTCCGAGCAGTCTGACCGCACGCGCGCCAGCCTGGTGCGTGTGGCGCGCGCACTCTTCGCGGAGCGCGGCTACGCCGGCACCTCCACGGAGGAGGTCGTGCAGCAGGCCGGCGTCACTCGTGGCGCGCTCTACCACCACTTCCGCGACAAGAACGACCTGTTCGAGGCCGTCTTCACCGAGATCCAGGACGAGGCGCGCGCACGCATCCGCGTGGCCGCCGAAGCCGGTACCACGCCATGGCAGCGCTTCCGCGCCGGCTTCGACGAGTACCTCAACCACTCCATGGACCCCACCATCCAGCGCAT
>CAYTRA010000159.1:0-6286 GCA_964439675.1 uncultured Dehalococcoidaceae bacterium | reverse complement strand
GCTCATCGCGGAGCAGTACCAGGGCATCCGCCCCGCCCCTGGCTACCCTGCCTGCCCCGACCACACGGAGAAGCGCACGCTCTTCGACCTGCTGGCCGCCGAGGACAACGTGGGGGTCGAACTGACGGAGTCGTTCGCGATGCTGCCCGGCTCCTCTGTCAGCGGCTGGTACTTCAGCCATCCGCAGGCCCGCTACTTCGGCGTGGGCCGCATCCTCCGCGACCAGGTGGAGGACTACTCGCGGCGCAAGGGCTGGACACTGGCCGAGACCGAGCGCTGGCTCGCCCCGAACCTGGGCTACGTCCCCGGCAAGTAGCGCCATCGAACCGTTCGGATGCGCGCACGCGGGTGCAATACTCCTCGACATGGCACGACAGGTAGCACTGCTCCGCGGCGTGAACGTGGGCGGCATCAACATCAAGATGGCCGACCTGGCACGGGTCTTCCGCGACCTGGGGCTGGAGGACGTGCGCACCATCCTCGCGAGCGGCAACGTGGTCTTCGAGGCCCCTCGATCAGACTCCGCGCTCAAGAAGCGCATCGAAGGCGCCCTTCGGGACGCCTTCGGCTACGACGCGTGGGTGATCCTGGCGAGCGCGGCGGATGTCGCGCGGATCATCGAGGCATACCCGTTCCCCGAGGTCGAGGCGAAGCAACCGTGGGTGATGTTCCTGGCTGAGCCGGAGGTGGCGGACGACATCCTCGCGGTGGAGGCGGACCTCGACGCGTCGGTGGAGCGCGTGCAGCGCGGTGACGGCGTGATCTACTGGGAGGTCACGAAGGGCCAGACCACGGACAGCGTCTTCGGGAAGCACACATCGAAGGCGCGATTCAAGCCGCTGGTGACCACTCGCAACCTGCGGACGCTGCGAAAGATCGTGGACTAGCCCGGGCTACGCCTCCGGCCGCAATCCCAGGTTGCGGACGACCTCCAGCGCGGCTTGCGAGAAGTTCATCGTGTACAGGTGTATGCCGGGGGCGCCGGCTTTGAGGAGGTCCTCGCACACCTTCGTGGCGACCTCCACGCCGATCTCGCGGCGGGCGTCCACGTCGTCGTCCGCCGCTTCGAGGCGCTCCACGATCTCCTGCGGGAACTCGGTGTTGTTGAGGGAGGACATGCGCGCGACACCCTCGATGTTCGTGGGCGGCATGACGCCGGGGATGACGGGCGTGTGGACGCCTCGGGCTGCCATCTCCTCGATGAAGCGCTCGTAGTACTCGGCGCGGAAGAAGAACTGGGTCATTCCGAGGTCGGCCGTGCGCAGTTTCTCCGCCTGGTGGTCGCGGTCCTCGGCCAGGTTGGCCGCGCGAGGGTGGCCCTCCGGGTGCGCGGCGACGGCGATGGCGAAGTCGCCTCGATCACGGATGAACCGCACGAGGTCGATGGCGCGCTGGAAGTGCCCCACGGCCTCCGGGCTGCCCTCCGGCAGGTCACCGTGGAGGGCGATGATGTTCTCGATGCCGTCCTGCGCGTAGCGGTCCACGAACCCGGCCACCTCGTCGCGGGTGTGGGCGACGCAGACGAGGTGCGGCATGGCGGTCACCCCCAGGTCGTGCTGGATGTGGTGCACCACCTCCGCAGTTGGGCCCCGACTCGATCCACCGGCGCCGTACGTCACCGACATGAACGAGGGCTGCAGGCGGGACAGCCGACGCAGCGTGCGCTCCAGCCGCGCTTCGCCCTGCGGGTCGCGAGGCGCGGAGAACTCAAAGGAGAGCGTGGTGCCCTGGGCCAGGAGGTCCGTGATCTTCGCCATGGCCCCCATCGTTGACGAGAAGTGCGACTGGCGCCAGTCCCCGGGCTCCGAGGCGGCTCGTACTCCTCGACGCGGCGTTCCCACCATGATCTGCCCTCTCCCCGGGCTCCGTCCCCTAGCGTGCCGGCGCGAGGTCGCGAGGCGATTGAGCAGTGGCGCAGGTCGCTTCGTTATGTCGCACCACAGGCCTCGATGCTCGTTCCGCCTCGGTGGCGGCTCTGGTAGGCTCGGGGCACTGCCGCGCCCTCTTGGGGAACAGCGCACAGGAGTACGCATGGGCTGCCCGATCCACATCTGGGTTCCGCTGATGGGCGCGGCCGCGCCGTTCGCGCGCATCGCCCACAACCGCGTCCGCGCGGCGTTCTCGCGCTCCACGCCCGTCGAGGAGCAGCCCCGTGAGTTGAAGCGCTGGGCGCCGGTGGGCCAGCCGCCCGCCGACTCCACGAGCCAGACATCCTGACGTCGCGCTGAGCGACCGACCCGCGACTTGGAAGGCTCCTCGATGGCTGATGCCGGCGACGCGATCTTCCAGCGCGATGGTGACCTCTTCGTCCCCACCCCCTACGCGGCCAGCCCATGGACCACGGGCGCCCTCCACGGTGGCCCGCCCGCCGGGCTGCTCGCGCGCTGCATCGAGGCGCACGTGGGCGATCCGGAGATGCAACTCGCGCGGCTGACGGTGGACCTGTTCCGCGCAGTCCCCAACCAGCCGCTCTCGGTAAACGTCGAATCGGTCCGCGCGGGGCGCCGTATCCACGTGGTGCAGGCCTCGATCCTGGCGGAGGGCCAGGAGGTCACGCGGGCGACTGCGGCGCTGCTGCGTCGCAGCGATGCCCCCGTCGGCGGGCTTGCCTACCCGCCCCCGCCCGGCCCGGACGGGCTCGCCGTGAACTCGGGCCTCGGACGCCCTCGACGGGAGGGGGAACCCGAGCAGGAGACGCCTCGACTGCCCGGGTTCCACACCACGATCGAGGTGGCGTGGGCGTCCGAGCGGTTCTCGCCGACGCCGACAGCGTGGATGCGCATCCCCATGCCGTTCATCGCCGGCGAGGAGACCTCGCCCGCCACACGCGCGGCCGCGCTCTCCGACTTCGGCAATGCGCTGGCGAACCAGGTGGGCAGTAGCGAGGGCAAGCCCATGTCCTCGCTGGCCTACATCAACAGCGACATCACGCTCTACATGGACCGCAACCCTCGCGGTGAGTGGCTCTGCGTGCAGGCAGACTTCCGCGACGAGGTCGAGGGCGTGGGCCACGTGGAGTCGGCCTGGTTCGACCGCGAGGGCCGCTACGCACGAGGCGTGCAGGCCCGGCT
Source organism: uncultured Dehalococcoidaceae bacterium (assembly GCA_964439675.1). Lineage (GTDB taxonomy): Bacteria > Chloroflexota > Dehalococcoidia > UBA2979 > UBA2979 > W-Chloroflexi-9. The sequence continues at coordinate 3,215 of CAYTRA010000159.1, read as the reverse complement.
GGCCAACCCTCGGTCCTGACTCTCCCGGACCTGGGTTGAGCTCCGCGTATGTGGCGTGCGCGCGTCCGTCCTTGGCCCGTCCGCCCTTCGACAGGCTCAGGACGAACGGGTTTGAGGGCCTGTGCGGCGAGACGCCGGGCTAGGAGAGCCCTCGTTCGGCCATCATGGCGACGACGTCCGTGAGGCGGCAGGAGTAGCCGTACTCGTTGTCGTACCAGGCCACGGTCTTCGCCAGGCGGCCGCCGTCCACCACCATGGTGGAGGGCGAGTCGTGGATGGCCGAGCCGGGGTGCTCCTTGAAGTCGCTGGAGACGAGTTCCTCGTTCTCCACGTACAGGTAGCCCTTCATGCGGCCGCCGGCCGCGCCCACGAACGCCTCGTTGATCTCGCCGGCCGAAGGTGTGTCGCGGAGGTTGGTGATCATGTCGACCACGGACACGGTGGGGGTGGGCACGCGGTAGGCGAAGCCGTCAAACTTCCCCTTCAACTCCGGGATGATCTTGCCCACCAGCGAGGACGCACCGGAAGAGGTGGGGACGATGTTCAGGGCTGCCGCGCGGGCGCGACGCAGGTCTTTGTGAGAGTTGTCCACCAGGTTCTGGTCGCCCGTGTAGGAGTGGATGGTGGACATGAAGCCACTCTCCACGCCAAAGGCGTCGTGCATGACCTTCACGGCCAGCGCGACGCAGTTGGTGGTGCAGGAGCCGGCGGAGATCACGTTGTGGGCGGCGGGGTCGTACTCGTCCTCGTTGATGCCCATGATCACGGTCCAGTCCTCGCCCTTGGCGGGCGCGGAGATGATGACCTTCTTCGCGCCACCCTTGAGGTGCGCCCCGGCTTCCGAGGCGCTCCGGAACTGCCCAGAGGACTCGATGACCACGTCCACCCCGGCGTCACGCCACGGGATCTCGGCCGGGTCGTTGGCGTTGAAGACGCGCACCTCGTGGCCGTCCACTGAGAAGCAGTCGTTGCCGTCCTCGATCTTCGCGGGGAAACGGCCGTAGTCGGAGTCGTGGCGCAGGAGGTGGGTGCGCACGGCGACGGGGCCGCGGTTGATGGCGACGATCTCGAAGTCGTCGCGGCGGTTCTCCCACCACGCTCGGAAGGCCATGCGGCCCGTCCGCCCGAAGCCGTTGATGCCGACGCGAAGGGTCATCCGAACCGCCTCCTGAGACCATGCGCCCATCCCGCGGCGGGAGCCTAGGCCACCGCCGTAGAGCGTTCCGTGAGCGTCCGTGCGGGGGATCGCAGGGACCCCACCATCCTACGATCCGCAGGCCGGTGCGTCAGTCGCGAGTCTCGCGGACGAGGCTCCCGGTCACCCCTCGCGCTGGAAGAGTGCGTAGACATACGGTCGTGGCGAGCCGAAGGGGTTTATGTAGAGGTGTTCGAAGGCGTCCACCTGCCGGAACCCGGCGCCCAGCACCTGCTGCAACATCTCCGCGTCATAGTTGCGTACCGGCAGGCTGCTGCACTCGCGCGCGCCCGTGAGGGCGAACGCCGCCAATGCCACGTGGCCGCCAGGCCGCACGACGCGGCGCACGATGCTCGCGTACGCCTCGCGATCGGCCTCCTCGGTGAGGAAGTGCAGCACCGCGCGGTCATGCCAGACGGCGACGCCCTCCACCCCTGCTAGCGCCGACGCGTCCGAGAGGTCCCCAACGAGCCATCGCACGGATGCCGCGCGTGCCCCCAGGCGCTCGCGTGCTCGCTCCAGGGCGACGGCGCTGATGTCCGCCACCGTGATGTTCGTGTGGCCTCGATCCAGCATCGCGTCGACGAACGTCGAGGCGCCGCCGCCCGCGTCCAGGACGAGGTCGTCAGGGGCGGGGTTGCATCGGTCCATGAGCCGGAGAGATGCGTCGGGGGTCGGTTCCCACCATCCGGTCTGGTCCACGGCCCTGGTGGCATATACCGCATCCCAGTGCTGCTGGATGTCCGTCATGGACTCGAGCCTCCCGGGGGCGGCCTACGCCCCGTCGATCTAGAACAGCAGCCGTTGAGACGCGTCACCCGGGCGGCGCTTGAACTCCACCAGCAGGTGCCGACGGCGCCCGTGGTCGTCCACCCACTCTTCGAGGCGGCACCGGTCCGGCGAGGCGAGGAGCGCCTCCACCGCGCGCACGTGCTCCACGGCTTGCGCACGCACATCCTCGGCGGCCGGGAAGTGTTGTGCCCAGTGCAGCGCAGTGTGCAGTTGGGCGGCGTCGATGCGGAGGGCCCAGCCGAGGAGCAGTTGCGCCCAGCCAAGGTGGAACGCCTGGTCCGCGAAGATTAGCGGGTAGCGGGTGTGGTTCGCCTCGTTGGCGGCGAACAGGGCCGTGGGGCCCAGGTTCGGCCGGCCGAGGTCGCTCGCGGCCTTGTAGATGAGCCGCAGATGCTCGTCCGCTGCGATGGACTCGCCGGAGAAGTAGTTGCCGAGGCCGACTTCTGTCGAGCGTGTCTCCGGGTGGCGGCCGTACGCCTCGTGCGTGAAGCGCCGCCACTCGTCCAGTTCGCCCTCGATGCCGCGCTGCGCGCCCACGAACTCCACGGCCTGGCGCAGCAGCGGCAGCGCCGACTGGTACCCACCCCGGCGCACGAGGGCGACCGCGTCCGAGGTGCACAGGAACGCCCGACTCCAGAGGCTGGCATAGCCCGCCATGGTCATCGAGCGGGCGGCGGGTTGGTAGCCCGCGCCGGCGACCTTCGCCTGCAGGTCCAGGCCCGCCTCGATGAGTCGGAGTTCCTCGCCACAGAGGAAGCCGCTCTGGCGCCAGGCGTCCTCCGCGAACTCGTCCAGGTCGGACGGCTTGCCGGGCAGGCGCCAGCCAGAGGGCACGCGCATCCCAGAGACACGCTGCGGCGGGTCCGCGATGCGGAGCGGCTCGCCAGGGTCGCTGCCGTTTGGCGCGTCGTTCGTCACGAGAGGGCTACCGCCGGAACGCCGAGGCGCCCGGGTAGACGGCGCCGTCGCCCAGTTGCTCCTCGATGCGGAGGAGTTCGTTGTACTTCGCCGTGCGGTCGGTGCGGGCCGGAGCGCCCGTCTTGATCTGGCCCGCTCCCGTGGCGACGGAAAGGTGCGAGATGGTGGTGTCCTCCGTCTCGCCGGAGCGGTGGCTGATCACGCAGCGATAGCCGTTCTGGTGGGCCAGGCGGATGGTCTGCAGCGTCTCCGTGAGCGTGCCGATCTGGTTCACCTTGACCAGGATCGCGTTCGCCACGCCCCGGTCGAG
>CAYTRA010000158.1:5368-6290 GCA_964439675.1 uncultured Dehalococcoidaceae bacterium | reverse complement strand
CATCGCCTCGTGCCCGGCTTCGACGTGTTCCTCACCAACTACCGTCCCGGCGTGCTGAAGCGCATGGGGCTGGACTACGAGACGCTCTCGGCCCTGAACCCCGGCCTCATCTACTGCGCCATCTCCGGCTTCGGCGAGGAGGGACCGTGGGCCGGCCGAGGCGCCACGGACATGGTGGCGCAGGCCTACTCCGGGCTCCTCGCCATGGCGGACAAGGTGGGGCCGGACGGTGAACCTCAGCAGGCCTCGCCCGCGATCTCGGACTACACGACGGCGCTGGCCTGCACCACCTCGATCTGCGCGGCGCTCTACCACCGTCGCGAGACGGGCGAGGGGCAGCGCATCGATGGTGTGCTGATCCGCTCGGCGCTGGCGATCCAGGACTTCTACGTGATGCGCGAACCGGTCACAGACGCCGTCCTGCGCGACTCGATGATCGCGAAGGTGAACGAGATCCGCGCCCGAGGTGGCGACTACCGCGAGGTGACGGAGGCACGCAGCAACGCCCGCTTCGCCGCCGCCGGCCCGCAGCGCCTGTACTACACCGGCTACACCTGCTCGGACGGCCAGATCGTCCTCGGCTGCCTGACGAAGGCCACGCGCGACGGCGCGCGGAGGGTGCTGGGCATGACCGAGGACATCACCGACGACGACGGCTACGACCCCAACGACCCGGAGAACGCCAGGAAGGTCGCGCGCTGGAAGCAGCAGATCGCCGACCTGGTGAAGACGAAGCCCGTCCAGTACTGGCTGGACGCCTTCATCGCAGAGGGCGTCCCCGTCTCGCCGGTGCACATCCCGGAGGAGATGTCGGACGACCCACAGGTCGAGGCCCTCGGCGTGATGGTGGACCTCGAACATCCGGTCACGGGGCCGCAGCGCGTCGTCGGCCCCGTGACGCGACTCTCCGGGACGCCGTCGA
>CAYTRA010000158.1:0-5358 GCA_964439675.1 uncultured Dehalococcoidaceae bacterium | reverse complement strand
TTGTGGGCGCCCCCCCCCCTGGTCGCGGCCGTGGGGTTGTGGTGGCCCCCCCAACCCCCGGCCGGGGGGCCCCCGCGGGGCGGCGGCCCAGGCCCGCGACTCTCCGGGACGCCGTCGAGGGCGCAGGGCCCCGCCCCCGCCCTCGCCCAGCACACGGACGAGGTGCTCCGCGCCGGCGGCGTCAGCGACGAGGAGATCGCCGGCCTCCGCGCGCGTGGCGTGGTGCGGTAGTCGTGGCATCGAGGCCGATGCACCCCGACCAGCGGCGCCCGGACTAACTGGCGGCGTAGCCGCCGTCCACCGGCAGGACGACGCCGGTGACGAAATCGCTGGCGGCGGAGGCGAGGAAGACGGCGGCGCCGGCGAGGTCCTCTGGTTCGCCGAAGCGGCCCGCTGGCGTGCGGGCGATGATCTGGTCGTACATCGCGGGGTTGGTCTTCACGCCCTGGGTCATCTCCGTGGTGATCCAGCCGGGGACGATCGCGTTGACCTGGATGTTGTCCCGCGCCCATGCCGCCGCCAGCGACTTGGTCAGCTGGATCACCCCGCCCTTGCTCGCCGAGTACGGGAGCACGCGAGGTGAGCCGAACAGCGAGTACTCGCTGCCGATGTTGATGACCTTGCCGCCGCCGACGGCCTGCATCAGCGGGTAGGCGACCTGGCACGCTTCGAACATGGCGGTGAGGTTCGTGTGCAGCACGCGCTGCCATGTCTCCATCGGGATCTCCTCGGGGCGGCCTCCCGCGGCGATGCCGGCGTTGTTCACGAGGATGTCGAGGCGCCCGAACTCCCGCTCCGCCGTCTGCACGGCCGCCTCGATCTGGGAGCGGTCCTGGACGTCGCACGCCACGGCTACGCCCCGGCGGCCCACCTGGCGCAGCTCCTCGACGACCTCGGCGCTCTTCGCCTCGTTGCGGGCGGCGATGACGATCTCCGCGCCCGCCTGCGCGAGGCCGAGGGCAATGCCCCGCCCGATGCCGCCGTTGCCGCCGGTCACCAGCGCCACACGGCCACCCAGGTCGAACAGGCTGCTCATGGTGTCGCCTCGCAAACCTCGAGAACTCTTCGCACGCCTCGGGCTGGGAGCATAACGGGCGCTGGGCGCCCGCAAGTTGAGTGACGCGACGGTAGACGGAGTGACTTCAAAAAGCGGTAGACTCTCGCCCGGCCCACTACCGCAGGAGGTTCTCCATGGCTGTTCACGTACTGGTTGGGACGCGCAAGGGCGCGTGGATCTACTCATCCGACGAGGCGCGCAAGGACTGGACGATCTCCAGGCCGATCATGCCCGGCTGGACCGTCTACAACATGGCCGTCGACACGCGCCGCGAGACGCCTCGACTCTTCGCAGCGGGCGCCCACTGGGCGTGGGGGCCGATGATCGCGAAGAGTGACGACGGCGGCCAGACGTGGGACCAGCGCTCGCCGGGCATCGCGTTCCCGGAGGACATGACGGACCGAGTGGGCAGCGTGTGGAACGTGCGCCCGGGCCGGCCGGAGGAGCCCGGCGTGGTCTACGCCGGCACGCAGCCCGCGGGTCTCTTCAAGAGCACGGACTGGGGCGAAACGTGGGCCCCGGTGGAGGAACTCAACCGCCACGAGTACCGCCCGTTCTGGGGCGAGAGCGGCGGTGGGGCCTCGGCGCTGCACTCCATCGAACTGCATCCGGGGGATCCGAACACGATGTACGTGTGCATCGCCACGGGCGGCACGTACGTGACGCATGACGCTGGCAAGACGTGGGACCTGTGCACGCACCGTGTGCTGGCCACGAACCGGCTGGCGAAGAAGATGGAAGAGGACTTCAAGGAGCGTTACCCGCAGTTCGCGGACTTCCAGCCTCCGGTGCCGCCGGGCGTGGACCCGGCCGCGCTGAACGAGATGCACAAGATGCGCCTGAACCCGGCGAGGCCGGACGTGCTGTGGGCGCAGACGCACGTGGGCGTCTTCCGCTCCGGTGACGCCTCGCAGACGTGGGACGACATCACGGAGGGCCTGCCATCCTTCCACGGCTTTCCGATCGGGGTGTCGCGCAACGGCGAGGACAACGCGTGGGTGGTGCCGCTGGCGTTCGAGGCGGACAACTTCCGCGTCTGCGACGGCCAGTTCGCCGTGTACCGCACGGCCAACCAAGGCCAGACTTGGGAGGCGATGACGAACGGCCTCCCGGGCCCCAACGACTTCCAGAGCGTCTACCGCGAGGGCCTGGACACGGACGGCCTGCCGAGCGAGGGCGTCTACGTGGGCACCACGAACGGCGAGGTCTACGCCTCCTCGAACGAGGGCGAGCAGTGGCAGCGCCTGCCGGGCACACTTCCGCCCATCCTTAGCGTGACGGCCGCGGTCTACTAAAGAGAGGTCCGGCCCAGGCGATCCCGGACATCTCGGAGCGCCCGCACGGGCGCTCCGTATCGCGGACGCTGAGGAGGACCGGGTGGCTCAGCAAGAGAGCAGCCGAGCGAGGCAGGCGGTATCCCTCGGCGTTGCGATAGCCATCCCGGTGGCCGCGGGCGCCCTGGTGGGGCTGACGGGACGTGAGACAGACCCGGGGTGGTACGAGCAGATCGAGAAGCCTCGCTGGACGCCGCCGTCGTGGGTCTTTGGGCCGGTCTGGACCACGCTGTACGCGATGATGGGCGCCGCCTCCTGGCTGGTCTGGCGTCGATGGCGGACGGCAACCGATGACCGCACTCGCCGCCTGGCGAGCCTCGCCCTGGGGTTGTACGTGGTCCAGCTCGTGGTGAACCTCGCATGGACGCCGGTCTTCTTCAGCATGCAGCGCATCGGGTGGGCGCTGGCCGTAATCGCGGTGCTGTGGACGCTGCTGGTCGCGACCATCGAGCGGTTCACGCGAGTACGGGCTGTCGCGGGAGTGTTGCTCCTGCCGTACCTGGCGTGGGTGACCTTCGCGTCCGCGCTGAATGGCGCGATCTGGTGGATGAACCGCTGACATGCGGGACCGCCCAGCACCAACACATGCGTTGACGGCGCGCGGGCCGCGCCCTAGCGTGATCCGCGCTACGCGCGCGCCGATCCTGTGCGCGCCGGGGACAAGGAGGCGAGTGATGGCCCACGTTGTCACCCTCCGGGCGACTGTGCCGCCCTACGCCCCGGCATGCTCCCGGCGCCTCACCGTGCGGTAGCGCTCCTCCTCGGACGCTCTCAGGCACAGCCACGGCGGCGCCTCGTACCCAACGAGGTCACTCACCGTGTCCAACACACCGATGTCCTCCCCGGACGGGGAGGACGCCGTCTCGCTGACGGCGCTCGGCTTCGACGCTCGGGTCGAGGCGCTCTTCGCGGCCCTCGGCGCCGAGGTACCCCTCGACTGCCGCCCGGGCCGCGTGGCTCGCGTGGACCGGGGCGCCGCCACGGTCTACGTGGAGGGCGCCACCGTCCGGGCGGAACTTTCCACGTCGCTGCGCCAGATGGCGGAGTACGGCGATGCCGCCGCGCTGCCCGCGGCTGGCGACTGGGTGGCGGTGCGTCCGCGCCCGCAACACGACCTGGACGTGATCGAGGCGATCCTGCCTCGTACGTCCGCCTTCATCCGCCGCGCGCCGGAAGCGCACGGCGAGCAGTCGGAACGCATGCGGCCGCAGGTGCTCGCGGCAAACGTCGATGTCGCGTTCCTGGTGGCTGCGGCCACGGACACTCGTGCCGGGCGGCTGGAGCGGCTGGGCGTGGTGGTCTGGGAGTCTGGCGCAGCCCCCGTCCTCGTGCTCACGAAGGCCGACCTGGTCGTCGACCCCTCGGCGCCGCTGCGCGTCGCGGAGGAGGCGGTGCCCGGCGTACCCGTGCACCTGGTGGACAGCCTCAGCGGCGAGGGCATCGAGGCGGTGCGCGCCTACCTGGGTGGTGGGGGCGAGGGCGGCAAGACGGCGGTCTTCCTCGGCGCGTCCGGCGTGGGCAAGTCGACGCTCACGAACGCGCTCGTGGGCTTCGACGCCCTCGAGACCGGCGAGGTGCGCGAGGCGGACGGTCGAGGGCGGCACACGACCACGGCTCGGCACCTGGTACCGCTGCCCGGGGGCGGCGCGCTCATCGACACACCGGGCATCCGCTCCATCGCTACGTGGGGCGCCACTGAGGGCATCGACCTGGTGTTCGCGGAGATCGAGGCCGCGGCGGCGGAGTGCCGCTTCCGCGACTGCTCGCATCGCAGCGAGCCTGGGTGCGCCGTCCTCGCAAGCGTCGAGGCGGGCGAGATCGACGCGAAGCGGCTAGAGCGCTACCGCCGGGTCCAGCGCGAACGCGCGCACGAGGAGTCACGCGGCGATCCGCTGGCGCGCGTGGAGTTCGTGGCGAACCAGAAGCGCATGCAGCGCTGGCTGCGCGGCCGGGACGACGTGGCCCGGAAGCGTGGGAAGAGCCGCCGATGACGCATCCCTTCATCACCCGCACGGAGCTGGACCTGCTCCACGAACGGCGGCTGGCCGACCTTCCGAGGGCGTCGAGGGCCGGTACGCCTCGGATAGTGCGCCCGTGGTGGGCGTGGAACGGCGCGTGGAAACGCGTGGCCGCGTTCCGTTATATTCGGCGAACGGATACAGGCTGTATGTCAGCGCAGGCAGCTGAAGCGAGCGGGCTTCCGTGGCGCGCTGAGGTGCAAGCGGAGGGAGGACGCATCCATGACGAGCGACGCGGAACGAAACGAGACGGTCTCCCTCAAAGGCGGCGGCGGCAGCCGTGAGTACATGGCTGACTTCGCGAAGGGGCGGCAGGACCTGCACTGCGAGTCCTGCGGCTTCAACATGCGGCGCAACGGCGACTTCGGCACGACCGCCGAGGGCGACCTGACGGAGCAGTACTGCTCCGTCTGCTACCGGGACGGCGAGTTCCGCCACCCGGCCTCCTCCGTCGATGAGTTCCTGTCGTCGGCGGTGGAGGACCTGGCGGCGTGGCGTAAGCAGTCCACGGGCAAACTGAAGCTGCAGTTGAAGAAGGAACTGCCGAAACTCCCGCGCTGGAAGAAGTAGCACGGAGCACTCGAGCAGGCGGGGTCCCCCTCTCCCCAACCCTCCCCCGCTAAGGGGGAGGGGGCCAGGTGCGTCTTGACCACCGTCCGCCCTCCCGCAGCCCTGCGACGGTGACGGTACAAGCCCGTCCTCGTGAGTTCTGAGGACTTCCGTCCCCTTCCTGGCCCGCCTTTCCGCGGGCAGCGCTCGCATACACTGGGCAGGTAGGACGCGCGGCCCAGACGCGGCTGCGCCGGCCCTCGATCTCGGCCGCGGGGGGCCGGGGTGCATGCGGCAAGACGAGCACGAGCGCAGCGAACCTTCGCGCCCGGTGGGCCTGCCACCCGCGCGCCCGCGCGCCCCGCAGGCGGCCCCGGTATCCCTCGACGGTCGTGACGCC
>CAYTRA010000157.1:0-6310 GCA_964439675.1 uncultured Dehalococcoidaceae bacterium | reverse complement strand
CGCCGTCGGCGGTCAGGAGCCATGCGACATCCTGCGCGTCCAGCGGCACGGGGTGACCTCTCGCTAGCGGGGCGGTCGGAGGAGGAACGCCTCCGGATCGCGGAGCCAGGGGCGGTCGCGGTAGCGCTCTCCCAGGATCGTGCGCGCCTCCTCCAGCACCTGGTCACGCGCGCCGATCACGCGCCTCGCGGCGTCCTCGTCGCCACCGACGGCTCGAGGCAGGTCGTCCAGCCAGGTGGCGATGCGGCGCCCCAGGCGCGTCTCGCGCGCGGCGTGGCGGAGGTAGGCGGCGGGTGGGTAGGAGCCGCCGTCGTCGAAGCATGCCAGGCGGCACAGCGCGGCGGATGCCTCGCCGGCAGCGCCCACGCCCGAGGCGGCGTCCACCGCGAGGACGTCGAGGCCCCTCGATGCGGCGACGGCGTCCAGCCACAGGGTGCGGCTGATGCGCTCCGGCGCGTCGTCCGGGAGCAGGTTGGCGCGCAGCGCGTACTGCTCGCCTCGTCGCATGCGGTCGGCGACGGTGTGCGCATGGCGCGTCTGCCAGCGCGCCTCCATGGAGGCGCGAGAGGTGCCCTGGAGCAGGCGGTGCAGCGACTCGTCCGTCATCACCGAGAGCGACGTGCGCGCGCCGGCGACCCCCGCCCGAGGGCGCTCAAAGACGCTGCGGTCGGAGGTGAGGGGGGCGCGGTACTCGCTGGGCAGGGAGCGGGCCGCCTCGGCGTCCAGCGTGAGCCAGAAGGCGAAGGCGGCGGCGCGGGGGGCTTCCTCGGAGCCGGTAGGGGGCTCGACGAGGAGGAGCGTCACCCGGTCGGAGACGCCCGACCACGGTGAGGCGGCGAGGAGGGCGCGGCCCCACTCGCGCGCCTGTTCCAGCAGCGCGTCGGCGGGGCCGTCGTCCATCTAGTCGCTGATCTGACCGGCCTGCTGCAGGGCGGCCTTCACCTCGTCGACGTTGTTGTACATCACACCCTCGCGCAGGGCGTCGAAGCCGTCGATGACGTCGTCCTCGATGTCGTTGGCGTAGCAGATGTCGAGGAAGTCAGAGCGGGTTGGGGTGGCCTCCGGGGCCACGCGGAAGACGTGCTCCACCACTTCCGCGTAGGCGCTCCACTGAGCAGGCATTCGGACTCCAATCTTGTGCGACACGGTGTCCCTCGCGGGACGCCGTCAGGTGCCCTCAGACGGGCCTCAACGTAACAGCGGGGTGCCTTGCCTGCTACCGGGCCAGCAGCGCGGGTGTGGCGATTCCTCAGCGCTCCGGGCGCAGGTCCACGACCGCCTGGTCGACGCGCGTGAAGCGCTCCGTGACCTCGTTCGGATCGTCGTCATCGAGGGCGCGACGCACCAGGTCCGTGACCACCGACGCGCCGCCGGCCGCGAGGAACCAGTCGACGCCCTGGAGGACGGCGAACGCGCGCACACGTTGCTCGCGGCGGTTGGTCAGGTAGCCCCACGCCAGCCCGGCGAGGCCGGCCGCGAGGGCGAGTTTCAGTGACTGCCGGGGCAGCATGCGCACGGGCTTCGCCTCTCGTTCTGACTGGGGCCTGGCTGTCGGACGGCCAGGAGATCGTATCCGAGCGCGCCTTCGGTCTCACCCTCCGGGCGCCCCGCGTTCCCGCTACACTCGCCGCGCCGATGATGGACCTGTTTGCTGGGTGGCGCTTCGCGATCCGACGGCTCCGCGCGGGCTGGCGGTTCATGCTTGTCGCCGCCCTCGGTGTCCTCGTGGCTGCCACGCTGCTGGCCATCACGCCGATCTACGCCACCTCCATGTCGGACCTGGGCCTGCGCTTCCGCCTGGACGGCGAACTCCCCGAGCCCCGGGATGCCCTCACCTACGTCGAGGTGGACCCGCTCCTGCTCGGCGACGCCTCGGACGCGGCCACCGCGAGGGCGATCGACGAGGTCACGGAGGCGCGCCTGGGCTGGCTCGGCGACGACGTGCTGGCGGAGGACCGCACGCACCGCCTCGACGTGTCGTTCCCGGGCCATGCGGCACCCGAGGAGCCCGTGGCGGTCACGGAGCGCGCGGGCGATCCGCTGCGCCAGCCGTGGGGCGGCTTCGTCTACCACCACCGAGGGTGGGACGACCACGTAGAGGTGGTGGAGGGGCGCCTCCCCGGGCCGGTCGAGGCGGGAGCGCCGCCGGAGGTCGTCCTCATCGATGGCTTCCAGCGCCACGCTGCGCTGGGGGACGTGGTGCTGCTGGAGTCCGTCGGCTTCGACGACTGCCCCAACATCCCGCCCTCCGACGATCCGCGGCAGGCGGCAGAGGAGGTGCGCTGCCGACCCACTGCACGCGCTTCGACCGCCCTCGAGGTGGAGGTGGTGGGGTTCGTCCGGCCGGACGACGCGGACGACGTGCGCTGGACAATCTTCCACGGCACATGGGAGGTGGCGGACATGCCGCTGCACCCGCGCCTGGAGAACGTCGACCCCATGGATCCCACCCGGGGGCTCGTGACGCAGGGCATCGGCCAGATGCTGATGTTCACCTCGGAGGAGCAGTTCGACGAGGGGTTCCGGGCGCTGCTTGCGGAGACCGGCTCCAGCCACCGCTCCGGCATCTACGTCGAGACCGCGCGCATCGGCCTCGGCGAAGTGGACTACGCCGTGGCGGACATGGAGGCGTGGCTGAGCGACATCCGCGACGGCCTCGGCAGGGTGGCGCCGGCACGGACGGAGGTGCTGGATACGCTCCAGGGCTTCCGTAACGCGCAGTCGTTCTCCGCCGTGCCGCTGCTGGTGGTGTTGCTGCAGGTGGTCGGCATCGTCGTCTACTACGTGATGATGGTGATGGCCATGCTGCTGGAGCGGCAGCAGTCCGAGATCGGCGTCTACCGCAGTCGAGGGGCCACCACCACGCAACTCGTCGGCCTGTCTTTCGTGGAGGGACTCGCGTTCGCGCTTCCGGCGCTCGTGGTCGCGCCGTGGCTCGCCGCGGGCGTCGTCTCCGTCCTTGGCCTAACCCCCACCTTCGAGGTCATCACGGGCGGCGATCGGCTCCCGGTGAGCGTGAGCCCGGAGGCGTACCTGCTGGCGGTGGGTGGGGGCGCGCTGTCGCTCTTCGCGGTGCTGCTGCCTTCGTTCGTGGTGGTGCGGCGGGGGATCGTGGACGTGAAGCGCGAGGAGTCGCGCCCGGCGGAACGGAACCTGCTGCAGCGCTACTTCCTGGACTTCGCCTTCGTCGCGTTGGCCGGACTGCTGCTCTGGCAACTGAACCAGCGCGGCTCCGTCTTCGACCCTGACTCCGTTGGCGGCTGGTCCAGCGACCCGCTGCTCCTCGCGGCGCCGCTCGCGATCACGGCGGCGGTGTCGCTGATGGTGCTGCGCTTCTACCCGCCGATCGTGCGTCTCGTCGTGCGGACGCTGCTGCTGTTCCGCAGCATCGCCACGGCCATCGGGCTGCGCCGCGCCGGGAGGGCGCCCGCATCCTACGCGCGCGTCGCGCTGCTGGTGATCATGGCAGTGGCCGTGGGCACCTTCGCCGCCTCCTACGGCCCGACGGTCGACCTCTCGCTCACGCACCGCGCGAGGTACGACGCCGGCGTAGACCTGCGCGCGAGCCTGTACGACGAGAAGGACCGGGACGCCATCGAGAAGGTGGCGGCCCTCGCGGAGTCCGAGGGCGTGACCACGCGCGGGGTGATCCGGGGCGGTCTACGGTCCTCCACGGGTGTCGAGGTGGCGATGCTGGCCATCGATCCTGCCGTGGTGCAGGACGCGCTCTGGTGGCGAGACGACTTCGCCGAGCGGCCGCTGGGCGACCTGATGCGCCTGCTGCAGAGCGACATCCCGCCGGGCGGGGGCTATGTGCTGCCGGAGGACGCCGATGCGCTCGAAGTGCGGCTGCTCACGGATCAGCCCGAGCGGCTGTTCATCCAGGCGCGGTACCGCGATGCCAACGGCAACTACACCAGCCGCACGCTGGACATCCTCCCGAGCGCGGACGAGTGGCTGATCGGGCGCGCCGAGATTGGCTTTGGCCCTCGTCCGATGACGTTCGCCGGCTTCGTGGTTACCGACCGGACGGGGCAGAACCTGCGCGTGGACGGCTCGCTCACCTTCGACGCGCTCTCCGTCCTCCGGCCCGGCGAGGGCCGCGAACTCCTCGACGGGTTCGAGGGCGCCCAGCGCTGGACGATGCTGGCGGCGGCCGACGCGCAGGAGACGTTCGAAGTCACCACGGAAGCGGCGTACGAGGGTGCGCAGGCCCTCACGTGGACGTGGCAGCCGCTGATCACGCCTCGGAAGCGCGTGCTCGCGCCGGGCGACCCGGCCATACCGATCTCCGCGATCATGAACCCGGCAGCCCTCGGCCAGTTCCGAGTCGACGGGGAGGGGCGCGGGCTGGCGCAGTTCGACGGGGTGGTGATGCCGCTGAACGTGCGGGGGGTGGTGGACTACTTCCCCACGATGAACCCGGACCAGGGCATCGTGATCGTGAACCTAGCCCACCTGCAGGACGCCGCCGGGCTGGTGGACATGGACACCTACCAGTACGTGAACGAGCTGTGGGTGGACTTCGCCCCCAGCACGCCGCTAGACCAGCAACGAGCGCTGGCGGACGACTTGCAGGCCGGCCGCACGCAGCCGCAGGTGGACCGCGGCTGGCTGCTCCAGGCGCAACAGGTCGCCACGAGGGACGCCGATCCCACGTTGCAGGCCTCCGGAGCGGGCATCCTGGGCGTTGCGTTCGTCGCCGTGCTGGGCCTGTGCACCGTGGGGTTCGTGGTGACGATGGTCGTCGGCGCGAGGAGTCGCGCCACCGAGTTCGCCGTCCTCCGCGCCGTCGGAGCGTCGAGGCGGGAGATCCTCCGGGCGCTGCTGCTCGAGTGGGGCACCGTGCTGACTGCGGGCGCCCTGATCGGCGCACTCGTCGGCCGGCAGGTCGCGCGGATCATGCTGAGCTTCCTCAACGTGACCGAGACCGGCGACCCCGTGGTGCCGCCGTTCGTCCTGGCGACGGACTGGCGCATCCTGGGCACGGGGCTCGGCATCCTCGTCGGCGTCGTGGTGGCGAGCCTGCTGCTCGCGTGGGCGACCTCGATGCGTCGCTCCCCGACGATCGAGTTGCGCGTGACCCAGTAGCCTCGACGCAGCAGGACGGGGGCCAGCCTCGCTAGCGCGCGTCGCCCTCGCGGAGGTCGGGCGGGACGCGGAGCACGGCCAGCGGCGCGCCGGACTCGTCGAGGCGCACGACGATCACGTCACCCGGAGCGAGCGGGCGTTCCGCCGCTGCGATGCGGTACAGGCGCGTCGTGGTGGTGGTGCGCACGGTCATCGAGGCGGGCCCGTCGCGCACCTCGAATGCGCCTGCGTTGGCCTCGGAGGTAGCGCCGGCGCGCGTGACGCGGCCGCCGAGGGCGTCCTCCTCGAAGCCGGTGAAGCCGGCAGGGGAGCGCCGCGCGACATCCGAGGCGGGGGCGCTCTCCGGGTCCTCTACCGCGAGCACCTGCGTTGCCGGTTCGTTGACCCGTTCCGCGAGCCGCATCCCCACGAACACGCCGCCCACGCTCGCCAGCAGGAGCCCCGTGATCGCGCCGATCGTCGCCAGCCTGCCGCTCACGAGGGCGCCCCGATCCAGACGATGCCGGTCAGCACCTGGCCGAACTGCGTGTCGTCCACGCCCACGTTGACCGTGGCGCCTTCCGGCAGCGCCTCCTCGAGGCGTACGAGGTCCTCGATGGGGGCGTCGGCGGGGAGGGCGAGCGTGACCTGGCCGCCGTCTGGCGTCGCGAGGGTGAGCGTGCCGTCCTCGATGGCGACGACGGAGCCGGAGATGGTGGCCGGCGGCGGCTGCGGAGTGGCCTCGAAGTCCACGAGGAGCACGTCGCGCTCGGGCTCGTGGCCGTAGACATAACCGCCGGTAGCAGCGACGGCGAACGCGCCGAGCAGGAGCAGGCCGTAGAGCAGCAGGGGGCTCAGGCGGAGTGACGGCACCTGCGCCCCTCCGGGCTATTCGCCCAGCAGGGTCTCGTACCCCAGGGCGCGGATCTCCTCGGTGTATTCGGAGCGCCAGCCGGGGCTGGGGATGCGGCGCTTCCGGTCGCGGAACTCGCGGTGGTAGCGGAGGTACTCCTCCTCCAGCCGCTGGCGCCACTGGGTCTCCTCCCGGAAGACCTCCGGGTCCACGTCCTCCAGGTTGGAGTCCACCTCGTCAGGGGAGAGTTCGTAGTCGTCGCGCCAGTACTCGGCCAGGTAGTCCAGGGACTCCTCCAGGTCGCGGCGGCAGTCCAGCATGTACGTCTCAAGCGCCTGGATGGCGTCCGCCGGCGTCCCGTGGAGGCCCTCCGAGCGGGCGCACTCC
>CAYTRA010000156.1:0-6396 GCA_964439675.1 uncultured Dehalococcoidaceae bacterium | reverse complement strand
GGCGTGGGGACGTTTGCGGATTAGCACAAGAGTGCTAATGTTCGGAACACTCCACCCCTCCCGCCGTGCTATTGTCCCTCCGCTTAGGCGGGTAAGCAGATTGAGGCCTCCATGGTAACCAAGGCGCGCCGCATTTCAGACGTACAGGCTGACTTCAGCACCGAGGGAGGGGAGGTCGTCGTCCCGACGCAGCCCCCCCAAACGTCCCACCTCGTCAAACTCGGCGATGCGCGAGACCTCAGCTTCATTGCAGACGAGTCCGTGCACTTGGTGTGCACGAGTCCTCCCTACGGGATGCTCAAGGAATATCCGAAGTCTGAGGGACAGCTCGGGAACATTCCCGACTATGACCAGTTTCTGGAAGAACTGGACAAGGTGTGGGAGGAGTGCCTGCGCATTCTTGTTCCTGGGGGGCGCGTTGCCTGTGTCGTCGGCGACATCTGCCTCTCACGCCGGAGTGCGGGACGTCACCATGTCTTGCCGCTCTCGGCGGACATTCAGGTGCGGGGGCGCGAGATCGGATTCGACAACCTCACTCCAATCCGCTGGCTGAAGGTCGCGAACATCGCGCTCGAAGCGTCCAGGTCCAGTCGGTTCCTCGGCAAACCGAACCTGCCCAATGGGATCGTGAAGAACGATCTCGAGCACATCCTGTTCCTCAGAAAGCCCGGAGGTTACCGGAAGCCGTCCCCAGAGCAGGAAGCGATGTCCCGCATCGAGACCGCAGCCTACTCCCAGTGGTTCGCTCCCATCTGGACTGACGTACCTGGGCAACTGCGACGTGACCACCCCGCCCCATACCCTCCAGCCGTCCCTCGGCGCTTGATCCAGATGTTCTCGTTCGTCGGAGACACCGTCGTGGATCCATTCGCGGGTACGGGGACCACGTCCCTGGCGGCGATGGAGTCAGGCCGCAACTCAATCTCGGTCGACGTGGACGCGGCCTACGTCGATTTGATGGAGAAGCGCCTCACGGAGAGCCAACTCCCCGGAAGCCTGAGCGTCGAGCGGTCTTAGCGCATGGCTAGCGGTCCACGGAAGCGCAAGAACCAGGTTCCAGATTCGCTGCCCCTGTGCCAAGCGCTCGACCTCAACTCCCAACCGACCGTCGAGGAGTACGCTGCGGCGTCCTCCGAGTACATCGTCATGTCGCCGAACCTTTCCGAGGGTGAGAAGAAGACGGCTCAGTTGCTCCTCTCGGCAGGGCTCTCCCGATCTCTCAGGGACGAGCTCAAAGGACGTGTGCCGGAAGCAAATCCCTTCGCAGGGGAACGAAACGTGGCTGGTGGCTTGCGGGTGGGGCGACTCGACCTCACCGAGTATCACAGCCTGGACGGACTCCGGCTCGCTGTGGAAATCAAGCCAGTCCACCTTGCCGTCGGCCGTGCCTTCTGGAACCGCTTCGGCGATGTTCGGGCTGCGGCCGTCAATGTCCACCTCAATTTTCCGTTTGCGGTGGTAGGTGGACTCCTCTCCGTGCCAACCTGGGAATGGAACGGGGATGCTCGGAGAAGCACCGTTCCACTGATCGCGCGAGGCATTGAACGACTTGTTCGTGCTGGAAGCCGGCTGACAGAGAGTGATGCCAGCCACTTGATGGAAGCAGTAGGACTCATCGTCTTCGATCCGGATACCGGGCTCATCCTGCCCGATCTGCCGGAACCCGGCAGTTCCCTGCGGTGGGGTGAGTTCGTCCAGGCTCTCGCTACGTCCTACGAAGCGCGCTTCCTCTAGTCTCGATCCCGCGTGCGAGAATGGCGGCATGGCAGAGCAACTGTCGCCGGACGTCTACAGCGCCACGCTGATCGACCACTTCCAGAACCCGCGCAACGCCGGGGCCATGGAGGACGCGGACGCCGAGGCGTATGTAACGAACCCCGTCTGCGGGGACTCCCTGCGCATCTTCCTGAAGTTCACCCCCACCGAGGGCGCTGACGGCGTCGAGGGCGATGCGCGCATCGAGCGGGCCTCGTTCCTGTCGTCCGGGTGTCCGGCCTCGATCGCCACCTCGTCGGCGGCGACGGAGATGGTGGTGGGGATGACGGGCGCGGAGGCGGCAGCCCTCGGCCGTGACGACTACGCCGCCGCCGTTGGCGGGCTGCCGAAGGCGAAGGTCCACTGCTCCGTGCTCGCCGCCGCCGCCGTCACGCAGGCCGTCGAGGCGTACCGCGCACGAGGCAAGAGCGAGCGTTCGTGAGCGGACTCGCGGCCATCGTCCTCGCGGCGGGGGCGTCCTCGCGGATGGGGCGGCCGAAGCCACTGCTCCCGTGGCGCGACGCCACCCTGCTCCAGCACGAACTCCAGGTGCTGCGTGACGCCTCGGTCGAGCGTGTCGCCGCTGTCGTCGGGTGCCGGGCGGAAGCCGTCCGTCGGGCGGTCGGTGCGGACGCCCCGCTGGTGTTCAACCCTCGATGGGCGAACGGCCGCGCCACCTCGCTTGCACGCGGCGCGCGTGCCCTCATCGAGGACGACGAGCAGCCAGAGGCGGTGCTGGTGCAGAACGTGGACCAGCCGACCACCGTCGAGGTCATCACGCGCCTCGTCGCCGAACTCCGCGAGAGCGGCGCAGACGCCGTGCAGCCGGTCTACGTCGACGCGGACGGCCGCGAGCACGGGGGACACCCGGTACTCCTCGATGCCGCGCTCCTGCCCGCCCTCGCCGAGGCTACCGAGGAGCAGGAGGGGCTCCGAGGCGTCCTCGACGGCCGCCGCGTGCACCGCGTGGCTATCGAGGACCCGACCGTCGGCCTCGACCTCGACACGCCGGAGGCGTACGAAGCAGCGCGGGCGGCGCTGGACGCGTAGGCGGCCCTCCCGGGCAGCCTCACGCCGCGGAGCGCTCTCGCCCGGCGTGGCCTACTTGCGGCGGTAGATGTAGGACGTGAGCGGGCCGAAGACGGCCACGAGCACCGCGCTGCCGACGAACACCCACGCGATCTCGTCCATCGGGGCCTCGCCGGCCATCACGCCTCGGACGGCGGTGGCCAGGTGGCTGACGGGGTTCGCCTCGACGACGCCACGCAGCCAGGACGGCATGGTCGCCGGGTCCACGAAAATGTTCGAGACGAAGGTGAGCGGGAACATGATCATCATGCTCACGCCCATCAGAGCCTCCGGCGTGCGCATGATCAGCCCCAGCACCGTCCACATCCACGACAGGCTGAACGAGAACAGCAGCACCAGCGCCACGCCCAGCACCATGCCCACCAACCCACCCTCCGGCCGGAAGCCGAGGATCAGGCCCAGGCCCAGGATCACCACCGAGGCCATGGTGTAGCGGGCAGCATCGCCCAGTAGCGCGCCGATGAAGACGGTGGGCTGCCAGATGGGCAGCGTGCGGATGCGGTCGAAGGAGCCTCGCTGGATCTCCTTGTTCAGGGTGTGGCCCGTGTACATCGTGATCATGGTGATGGTCTGCACCAGGATGTCGGGCAGCAGGAACTGCAAGTAGTCCGTGGTGGACCCGGCGAGCGCACCACCGAAGAGGTACGTGAACATCAGGACGAACATGACCGGGAACATGGTCACGTCGCCCAGTTGCTCCGGGACGTGCTTGATCTTCAGCAGCGCGCGCCAGCCGAAGGTGAGTGACTGGGCGACCACGCCGGGCCGCGGCGGGCGCTGGCCGGACACGAGGGCCATGCGCACGCGCTCGATGCTGCTGGGCGCCGGCTCCGATGCCGGCCGAGGGCTGGTGAGGGTAGTGGTCACGCGGCGTCCTCCCCGTCCTGCGCCTCTTCCGCCGTGCGGCCGGTGAGCGCCAGGAACACCTCGTCCAGGCTGGGCTGCCCAAGCGCGAAGTTCGTCACGGCTATCCCGGCAGCGGCGAGTTCCGCGAGGGCGCGCGCGACGGGCTCCGGATCGGCAACCCTGGCGGTGAGGGCCGCCGGGTCCGATTCAAGCGTCACGGGCGCATCGAGGGTGCGTTCCAGCACGGACGCGGCCTGCTCGCGCTGTTCCGGCTCCCGCACACGCACGTGCAGCGCACCGGCGCCCACCGAGGCCTTGAGTTCGCCCGGGGTGCCCTCCGCGATCACCGTGCCGCTGTCGATGACCGCGATACGCCTCGCGAGTTGGTCCGCCTCCTCCAGGTACTGCGTGGTGAGCAGCACGGTGGTGCCCTCCGCCACCAGCGCCCGCACCACGTCCCACACCTGGTTCCGACTGCGAGGGTCGAGGCCAGTCGTGGGTTCGTCCAGGAAGATCAGGTCCGGCGTGACGACGATGCTGGAGGCGATGTCCAGCCGGCGGCGCATCCCGCCCGAGTAGTGCTTCGCCAATTTGTCGCCCGCCTCGGCGAGTCCGAACGCGTCGAGGAGGTCCAGCGAGCGCTTCCGGGCGTCGCGGCCGGAGTAGCCGTAGAGACGGGCGAGGAACACGAGGTTTTCCACCCCGGTGAGGTCGTCATCGACCGACGAGAACTGCCCGGTGAGGCTGACCCCGCTGCGCACGGCGTCAGACTCCCGCACCACGTCGTGGCCCAGCACGCGCGCGGTGCCCTGGTCCGAGCGGAGCAGGGTAGCGAAGATGCGGATCGCGGTCGTCTTGCCCGCGCCGTTCGGCCCGAGCACGCCGTAGACCCCGCCCTGCGGGATGCGCAGGTCAAGGTTGTCCAGTGCCCGGGTCTTCCCAAAGGTCTTTCCGAGGCCTTCGGCCTCGACGGCGAGATCGGTCATGGCGGTAGGCTCCCTCGCGGAGAACGCCAGAAACGATAACGCCTGCCCTCGCGGGAACGTCAACGACCGCGCGTCACCTCGATGTTGCTCTCCTCGGTCGCGGCCGTGCGCTCGTCGCGAGCAAGCAGCACGGCGACCGCGAGGGTCGCCTGTGTGCCGGCATCGAGGAGATAGAGCCTCGAGATCCGCCCTCGAAGCGCGTACCAGGTGCCCGACCAGGCGAGGGCGAGCGCCGCGCCGATCGCGGAGTGGCGCACTGCCGGGGGAGGCGGCTCCGGCCGCCAGAGCGCGCGGCCGAGCGTGGCGGCTACTGCGAGCATCATCCCGGCGACGGTCTTCACCAGCCAGGCGTCGCGCTTGGGCCCCGTGACCGCCTCGAAGGAGCGGTAGTGGAGGAGCGGCCAGAGGCCGCCGAAGACGTAGTAGGCGCATTGCGCGGCCAAGGCGAGCCGGAGCGGGGGATGGAGCATGAGGCGGCCTCCTCTCGGGAAGGTTCGATCGATGGCGGTTGAACCTGCATCGCGGGCGCGGCGACGATGGGGAGAAGTCCTGCCGAGGGCCACTCAATCCTCGGTGCGGGGGGCGGCTCCCGTGCGAGTTACTTGTGATAGCCTGCACGAAGTACGGCACGCGAGAGCACGGGAAGTGCGGTATCTCTCGCGCAGGGTGTCCGGTATGCTCCGGACGCCAGCAGACGTAGCAGAGGAAGCGGGGCCTCGTGGCGTACGGACTCGGCGTCGCCAAGGGCATGCTCGTCACACTCAAGCATGTCTTCCGCCCGGCCATCACGGTCAACTACCCGGAGCAGCAGCGCGACGTACCCGTCCGCGCTCGCACCAACCTGCTCTGGTTCGAGGAGCGCTGCACCGGCTGCTCCACCTGCGCCCAGGCCTGCCCGGACGGCTGCATCCTGGTGCAGACCTCGCCACGGCCGGACGGGACGCTCTCGATCGACCGGTACGAGATCGACTTCCGTATCTGCATGTACTGCGGGCTGTGCACGGAGGCGTGTCCGTACCAGGCGATCCAGGCCGGCGGACGCTACAACGACGCCGTCTACGTCTTCGAGAACATGTACCGCGACCGGCAGTCGCTCACCCGCGAGTCGCAGGAGTACCTGCGCAACCACGACGGGCGCTACCCGAACGGCCAGACCCAGGCGGACAACCCGCTGCGCACGGAGATGAAGACCGGGCGCTCTCGCGTGGACGTGGCCGGCACGGGCGGCGCCTTCGGGCCGCAGCGGTTGCCGGGCCGGCACGTGTCTGAGTCAGCGACGCCGGTCACGCGAGACTAGTCGACGAAGGAAGTCCCGGAGACGCCTCGGCGAGCCGGGGCGATGCGCGCGGGGACACTGGCAGAGGGTGGGGGAACCGTGGTCCAGATCACCATCAATGGCCACAACGTGGAGGCCGAGCCGGGCCGCCGCCTGTTGGAGGTGATCAAGGAACAAGGCATCACCATCACCAACCTCTGCTACATCGACGGCCTGGAGCCGTACGCCGGCTGCCGCACGTGCCTGGTGGAGATCGAGGGCGGACGCCCCACTCCGCTGCAACTGTCCTGCGTGGCGCAGGTGGCAGAGGGCATGGTGGTCCGCACCGAGACGGAGGAGGTGAAGAACACCCGCCAGTCCGTCATGGCGATGATCCTGGCCAACCACCCAGACCGCTGCCTCACCTGCCACCGCCGCGTCCACTGCATGCCGGGCGACATCTGC
>CAYTRA010000155.1:0-6398 GCA_964439675.1 uncultured Dehalococcoidaceae bacterium | reverse complement strand
GCGCCGTCCTTCGAGAATTCCTCCTCGATGGACATAATTAGCTCGACGAGGTCGAGCGAGTCGGCGTTCAGGTCGTCGACGAAGGAGGCGTTGCTAGTCACCTCGTCTTCTTCGACGCCCAGTTGCTCGACGATCAGACCCCGGACTCGCTCGAAGATCGAAGCCACTGAGTTGGTCCCTCCTCATTCGCCCGCTGTTGTCGGACCCTCGTCGGGCCCGTCCGCTCCATGCAGTCGGGCGGTCTCTAATGCCACTGCCCCGAGCACTCCATTGACGAAGCGCCCGGATGACTCCGATCCATAGCCCTTGGCGATGTCGACGGCCTCGTTAATGGCCACTCTGAGCGGAGCGCGTCGAGTATCAAAGCGAACTTCGTAGATTGCAAGGCGCAGGACATTACGGTCGACGGGGGACAGGTCCTCCAGCGGGAATGCGGGGGCATGCCGCCGGATTGTCTCGTCGATTTCGGCCTCGTGCTCGCGCACGCCATCGATGAGGTCACCCGCGAACTCGAGCGCCTCCTTGCCCAGGCCCGCTTCCGCGAACTGCCGCATCCGCACCACCTCCACGGGGTGCCCGGACACGTCCGCCTCGAAGAGCACGCGGAACGCGAGGATGCGGGATCGACGGCGAGACTGGGCCGGTCTGGGCTCGGGCATGGGGAAGTCCGGTCACGTTGCGTGGGCTAGGAGGCGTACCAGCCGTCGAGGTACCTCGAGGCCGGGGAGGGCTGAGCGGCCGTCAGGCCATCACCAGGCCACCGTCCACATTGAACACCTGTCCGGTGATGTAGGACGCGGCGTCGGACGCCAGGAAGGCCACCAGGGGCCCGATCTCGTCCGCCTCGGCGTAGCGGCCCATGGGGATCCGCTGGCGAATCACTTCCTTCTGCTCGTCAGACAGGCCGGACGTCATGTCTGTCTGCACGAACCCGGGCGCCACGGCGTTCACCGTGATGCCCCGCGAGGCGACCTCCAGGGCCAGCGAGCGGCTGAAGCCGATGATCCCGGCCTTGGCGGCGGCATAGTTCGCCTGCCCCGGGTTCCCGGCCACACCCACCACCGAGGTGATGTTGATGATCCGCCCCCAGCGCTCCTTCAGCATGGGCCGCAGGGCGGCCTTGCAGGCCAGGAAGGTGCCGCGCAGGTTCGTGTCGATCACGTCGTCCCACGCGCGCTCGGAGAGGCGCATGACCAGGTTGTCCGCGGTCATGCCGGCGTTGTTCACCAGGATGTGCAGCGAGCCGTACGACTGCCGCACCTCGTTCATCACGCGCTCCAGGTCCTGCCCGGAGCGCACGTCGCACTGCGTGGCGCGCACGTCCGCGTGCCACGTGGACTGCAGGTCGCGCGCCACCGCGTCCGCCAGCGCCTGGTTCTCGCGGTAGGTGATGAGCACGTTGGCCCCGGCCCTCGCGAGTTCCGTGGCGATCGCCCGGCCGATGCCGCGCCCGCCGCCGGTCACCACGGCCGTGCGGCCCACGAGCGAACGGGGGTCAGTTCCGTCGGTCATGCCTGTGCCTCCTCCGCGGTGCCGATGTTGCGCGAGCCCAGGCCGCGGTCGATCCGCCGCACCAGGCCCGTGAGGACCTTGCCCGGCCCGAACTCGATGACCTGGGTAACACCCCGTTCCCGCATGACGCGGACGGAGTCCGCCCACAGCACGGGGCTGGTGATCTGCTGCGTCAACTCATCCGCCAGGCCGCCAGCGGCCTCCAGCGGCTGCGTGGTGACATTCGACACCACCGGGATCCGAGGGGCCTCGAACGCGACGTCCGCTAGGACGCTTCGCATCCCGTCGGCTGCGCTCTGCATCAGCGGCGTGTGGAATGCCCCGGACACCGTCAGGGGCACCACGCGCGAGGCCCCGGCCGCCGTCGCAGCCTCCGAGGCGGCCTGCACCGCCTGCTCTGTCCCGCCGATGGTGATATTTCCCGGCGCGTTGATGTTGCAGACGTGCGCCCCGTGCTCCGCGCAGATCGCGCGCAGCGCGTCCGGCTCCACGCCCAGCACGGCGGCCATGGTGCTCGGCTCGCGGTCGCAGGCCTCCTGCATGAGCCGCCCGCGCTCGCGCACCAGGCGCACGCCGTCCTCGAAGGACACCGCGCCCGCAGCGATCAGGGCGGCGTACTCGCCCAGCGAGTGCCCGGCGACGAACGCCGGCCGCTCCGCGACCGCGCCACTCGCGACGGCGGCGGCCAGCGCCGCGATCGAGTGCGTCACGATCGCCGGCTGTGTGTTCACCGTGCGGGTGAGTTCGTCCTCGGGGCCTTCGAAGCAGATGCGAGAGATCGGGACGCCCAGCGCGGCGTCCGCGGCGTCAAAGACTTCGCGCGCGGCAGGATGCGCCTCGGCAAGGTCTTTGCCCATGCCCACGGCCTGCGCGCCCTGGCCCGGAAAGAGCCAGGCCGTGCCGGCCGCCAGCGGGAGCGCGTGGATCTGGTCCTGGAGGTGGGAGAGGTGAGTCATCGATCCGCGCGGCGGCTACGCCTCGTCGGTGTCGATGGGGCGGCCCTTGCGGTCGCGGGCACCGCCGGCCGTGTGGTTCACCTTCATGCCGCCCGTCGCCGGGTCGCGCACCAGGTTCGGGACCGCCACGCGGTCGTGGCTGCGCCGAGAGTTCCGCTTCGCCTTCGGGGTCCTACGCTTCGGGAGGGCCATCGCGCTTCTCCTGGTCTCTGAGTTGCTCCGCCAGCGAGGCGAGGGCACTCCACCGGTCACTACCGGCCGCTGTATCGCAGCCGCACGTCGCTTCGTTCAGGTTCTGCCCGCAAGACGGGCACAGCCCACGGCATTCCGGACGACAGAGCGCCTGGATCGGCAGGGCCGACTCCTCATATTGACGGACGGCCTCGCTGAGGTCGAGATGCCACGCCCCGTCCACCAGGAAGTCGTCCCCGTCCGGCTGGATGCGCTCGCCCGTCGTCGCGTCCCGCGCGATGACGTATTCCTCGTCGAACTCGATGTGCATCGGCGTCTCGAACGTCCCGAGGCAGCGCGCGCACTCGAGGGCTACCGGCCGCAGGTCCAGCGAGGCGGAGACCAGGATCCCGCGCTCGGACCGAATGAGGCGCACCTGACCCGTGATCTCCTGCTCGAAGTCCACGTCGGGCACGGACACGCGTTCGCGCTCCAGGTGGTAGCGACGAGCATGGCCAATCGGCTCCTGCGCAAGAGTGGCGACGTTGAAGTGCACGGTCGGGGGAGTCCTTCAGTAAGGCTGATCCCATCGTACCGCTCCGTTTCGATTCCCGTTCGAGGGTGCCTGTCGAGGCTCCGACCGAAGGCCGGGGGCAAGGGCGCGGTACCCCTCGGGCACCACGACCACGCAGATTCCCGCTCGCCCCGAGCCTGTCAAAGGATCCGGCCGAAGGCCGGACGGGAATCGAACGGACAGCCATCGCCCGCAGATTCCCGCTCGCCCTGAGCCTGTCGAAGGGGCCGGCCGAAGGCCGGACGGGAATCGCGAACGGACAGCCATCGCCTGCCGCCCGGTCTATCCTCGATCCAATGACATCCAACGAGGCTGACGAGCGCACGACAGGCGCCACCACCGACGGTACGAGGTCGCTCTACGCCTACGTGCGCCCGATCCCCGACGCCGACCCGCCGCTCGACCAGGCCGTGCAGCGCACGGCCGTGCGGGCCTGCGCGCGCGGCGAACGCCTCGGCGCCCCTGAGGTCCTCGAGGAGGGCGCACCCCAGGGCCGCGCCGCCTTCGCCCACCTCGCGCGTCAGGTCGAGGAGGCGGGCGAGGCTGCCGTGATCCTGCCCACGCTCCGCGTGCTGGGCGAGTCCGCGCTGGAGCGCGCCCGCCGCCTGCTGCTCCTGGAGGCCCTTGGCGCTCGGGTGATCCTCGCGGAGGGGCGCACGCCGGAGGACGCGCTGCTGCAGGACTGGGAGCAGCGGCCAGAGGACGAACGCCGCCGCGACCGCGCCCGCGAGGCGATGCGCAACAAGGCCCTCCGCGGCCTGGTGCTAGGGCGCCCGCCCTTCGGTTACCAGGTGGAGGAGCGCATGTTGGTGCCGCACCCGCGCGAGTCGCACGTGGTGAAGCGCATGTTCAAGGAGTACCTGGACCAGGGCGAGGGCCTACGACGCATCGCGGCCGGCCTCAATCGAGACGGCATCCGCACCCACCTGGGCCGGCCCTGGACGCCGGGCTCCGTGCGCACCGTCTTGCGCAACCCCGCCTACACCGGGCTCTATCGACGCCTCGGCGTCGCGGTGCCCTCGGCGCACCCGGCGCTGATCGACCGCGCCACGTTCCACGCCGTGCAGCGCCGCATGTCCGCGAAGCGCACCTCGCGGCTGGAGCAGGAGCGCCACGAGTACCTGCTGGCGGGCCTCCTCCGATGTGGCCGCTGCGGCAGCCCCATGATCGGCGAGCGCCGCTCCTCCGAGGCAGGCATCGTGGTGGCGTACCGCTGCGAGGCGGCCACGGCCCAGGGCCGCTGCCGTGCCCGCGGCCAGCGCGAGGAGGTGCTACTGGCCGCCATCCGCGAGGAGTTGAGCCTCCCCAGCGGCCAGCACCCGGTGGCCGCCCGGCCGGGGGCCCGGCCGGATGCCTCCCTCCGTCGCCGGCGGCTCGAGCGGCGGCTGACTGAGGCGGTGGAGCGCTGGATCGCCGGCGAGTGGCGCTACCAGGAACTCTCGCGCCGCGTCGCCCCCGTCGTGCGCGAACTCCAGTCGGCGGAGGCCCCCCAGCAGGACGCCTCGCCCGCCGCCGAGGAGGCCCGTCACCGCCTGGTCCGCGAGTGGGACCACCTGGACTTCGAGGGCCGTCGACTGCTCCTCCAGGCCGCGATCGCGGAGGTGGTGGTGGCGGACTCGGACGTGCGCATCGCCCTCCAGCGGTAGGCCGCGTCCGCCGGCAGGCGCTACTGCGCGAAGGCCTCGAACCAGTCGCGGATTTCCAGCGCTGTCTCCTGATCGGGGTACCGGGCGGCCGGATCGGGGTTCTGCGGTGCGCGGCCGTTGAACAGGAACGTCCGAGGTGCCGTCTCGTCCTCCACGGTCCAGTTCGTGTACGTGTCCAGCCACTCGTACATCTGCTGGAGCGGTTCCTCCGCGAAATAGATGCGCGACGGCTCCGAGGGGTCCTCGCAGGTCCGGTAGGCCATGCCGAACCACTGCACCTCCATGGATGTACAGGCGTCCGCGTCTTCGTCACCCCACGCAACCGCGAGGGCGAACGACGCTCCACTGCGCCCGGCATGCGCCTCGATGGCGAGGAAGGAACCGAACTCGAGTGCCGCGCGCTCGATACCAGGCCCCGTACTGTCCTCGTCGCCGCGGACGGCGACGCGTTCCTGCCAGGTGGCATCCGGATCGCGCTCCGCGCTGATGCGGTAGTTCAGCAGGTGCTGAAGCATCCCGGACTGCCCTACGCCCGTCTCCGCGAGGTCGAACGCCGTCGAGGGCTCCCCGCATCCCGCGATGGCGCCTCGACCGTCCTCGTCCACCTGGAGGTCCAGGCAGCCGACGCTCTCGCCCCCCGTCCACGTGAACACGACGTTGCCGATGTCCACCGGCGGGGCGGCCTCCACCCGGTAGCGCGTCGCTTCGATGTCCGTCCGCAGCACGTACTCGCCCTCCGCGCCGCGCAGCGAGATGCGGTAGCCGGGCACAGGCGAGACGGAGAGCGGGCACCCTCCCGGGAAGTCGAGGTCAAAGCACCCGTCCTGCCACGCGTGCTCTTCCCAGCGCAACACCTCCAGCGGCGTGTCGTGCAGCCGCTGCTGGAAGGCAAACGTGATCGCCTGGAGGTGTTCCGGCATATCCGAGGCGTCACCCACCGCGATCGCCCCCGCCAGCGTCCCCTCGGGTACCTCGACCGCCTCGGTAGGTGTGGGGCTCGGAGTAGCGGTCGCGGTTGCCGGAGCCTGATCCTCCACGCGCGCGCCATCAAGAGCGCTTACCAGCAACACGCCGAGCACGACGGCGCCGGCCAGTCCGGCTGCAACCCCGCCGAGCGCCAGTGGTGAACCCACCAGCGCGCGCGCCCACTGGAAGCGTCGAGGACGCGCCTCGTCGCGGTACCAGTGCGCGATCTCCTCGCGACGCTCCAGGCCCAGACGGCCCAGGAGTTCAGACACGTGGTACTTGGCGCCGTCCAGCGTGATCCCCAGCGCCTCCGCGATCTCCGGATTCGTGCGCCCCGCCGCCACCAGCCGGGCGACCTCCAGTTGACGTGGAGTCACTTCCTCAACGCGCGTCCGCAATCGTTCCACCATCGCCGTCCGTGTCCTCGGTCACTCTCCATGGGGCGCTGCTCGATGCGGAGAGGATCGGGTAGGGGAGCCACAAGGACACTACCCGATGAATTGTCATAACTCGGCGTACTGAGCCCCACGCTCGGAGCGTCTCGACGTTGCGCTCGCGGTATCTTGTAGGGGT